>NZ_CALYQK010000046.1 GCF_945285465.1 uncultured Bartonella sp.
CTCTTATAGCTTTTCGTAAACCGCACAAATAGGGCGATAGGATGACGTTTCCTTTCTCTAAGCCGCATTTACACAAGATTAATAAAAAAATCCAGCTTTAGCAGCGAACAAATTACAAATTGCACCAATCTTTGTGTGTTTCAAATCACATCCCGTTTATTTAACGCTTAATGCCGGAGGCATTTTTTCGTTAAAGGCATGACAAAAAAAACAAAAAAGCAACTGAATAGGATAAAACAGGACGAATCAGAAATATTTCAACTTTGGGTTTTTATATGCAAAATATCTATAAACTCGGCTTTTTATTTGTGATTCTCATTTTTTGTTTCGGACAAACATGCCGGGCTGAAGAAAGCGCAATAGCGATGCATGGCGAACCTGCACTAAAAGCGGGGTTCAGACACTTCCCTTACGCTGATCCTGATGCACCGAAGAGTGGTAAAATAACCTATGGAGTAATCGGGACTTTTGATGGTCTAAATCCGTTTGTCATACGCAGTTTTAGAACGACCGCCCGTGGCCTGTTTGCTGACGAACAATTTGGCGGTCTTGTCTATGAGGCGTTGATGGTACGATCGCGCGACGAGCCTTTTACTCTCTATGGTTTAATTGCCGATAAAGTTTCATTGAATGAAGAGAGAACTGAAATCGTCTTTCATTTAAACCCGAAAGCCAAATTTTCTGATGGTGTACCAATTTCGGCAGATGATGTTCTTTTTACCTTTAACCTTTTAAAAAACAAGGGCCGCCCGCCATTCGACCGGTATATGAAGCGGATTGAACACATTGAAAAGCTTGATAATTCAACCGTAAAAATGAGTTTTCCCAACTCGAAAGATCGTGAATTTCCGTTTATTTTGGCAAGTAGCATCCCCATTCTTCCCAAACATTCTATTGATGAGGAGACGTTTGAAAGAAACGGTCTTACGCCTATTTACGGTAGTGGCCCATATATTATCGCCAAAGTTGATCCGGGCGAGCGCATTATTTACAAACGCGATCCGAATTATTGGGGAAAAGATCTGGCGGTAAATTGTGGTCTGAATAATTTTGACACAGTGCAAATCGAATATTTCCGCAATGACAATACGCGTTTTGAAGCTTTTAAAAAGGGCATTCTTGATGTATTTCTCGAAGAGCCCGCCAACCCCAACCGGTGGCTTCTCTCTTATAATTTTCCCGCGGTTCGGTCTGGCAAGGTCATCAAAGAAAGCTTCAAGAAAGGCACTCCGGCCGACATGGTCGGATTTGTTTTCAATACACGCAAACCGGTATTTAAAGACAGAAGAGTAAGGCAGGCATTATCGCTCGTCTTCGACTTTGAATGGGTCAATCATAATTTGTTTAATGATGTCTATAGCCGAACGGAAGGCTTCTGGGCCGGATCTATCCTCTCTTCGGTCGGCAAACCTGCCTCGCAAAAGGAAAAGCAACTTTTAGCCCCCTTCCCTGACGCTGTTTTGGCTGATGTCATGGAAGGTACGTGGCATAGTATTAAAACCGATGGATCAGGTATTGATCGTGGTACGGCCGAAGAAGCCTGGTTACTTCTAAAAGAAGCTGGCTATAAACTGCAAAACCAACAGGCAATTGATGCTGATGGTAAACCCTTGCGCTTTGAAATAATGACACAGTCACTGGAAGAAGAAAAAATAGCCCTTGCCTATCAGCGTTCATTGGCACGTATCGGTGTTGACGCACAAGTGCGTACCGTCGATGATACACAATATCAAAATCGGCTGACATCTTTTGATTACGATATGATTATCGGCAAACTCAAAGCATCATTGTCGCCGGGCAACGAACAAATCAATCGTTGGGGTACGGCGTCGCGTAATATTGAGGGCAGCTTTAATTATGCCGGCACGGCTGATCCGGCGATTGATGCGATGATTGGTGCATTACTCAATGCCCGTTCCAACGAAGATTTTATTGCCGCTGTCAGAGCACTTGATCGTGTACTGATATCGGGAAATTATTATCTGCCGCTTTATCATTTACCTGACCAGTGGGTCGCCCGCTGGTCGCATATCGAACATCCCGCCTATACATCACTTTATGGATACAGGCTGCCTGCATGGTGGCGCCGCTAAAGGAAAAAACCCGTGAATTCACGTACTATTTATATCAATATGATTTCCGATCTTGTCTGCCCCTGGTGTTTTATCGGGCGTAACCGGCTTATAAAAGCAATAAAATGCCTGCCAGAAATAGAGGTAAAGCTTCGTTGGACGCCATTTCAGCTCTATCCTGATCTGCCAGCCGAAGGTGTTCCTTATCAACTTCATATGAAAAAAATTTTGGGAAGTCAGAACGCGATTGATGAGACCGAAAGAACGCTAATCGAGCTTGGTAAACAGGAAGAAATCGAATTTGATTTTGCATCCATCAAAACCGAACCGAATTCTCTTGATGCGCAGCGCGTTGTCTACTGGGCGGCACAAGACAAAGAACGAACACAGGATAAACTTATCGTCGAACTGTTTTCCCGTTTTTTCGAGCAAGGACAAAATATCGGCAATCATGCGGTATTGGTTGAGGCCGCCGGAAAAGCTGGCATGCGCGCCGATGTGGTCGAAAAATTGCTGCAAACACCGATAGATAAAGATACTGTCAAACAGGATTGTGCCCATGCCTATCATATTGGTGTGCGCGGTATCCCGTGTTTTATTATTGATCAGAAATACGTTGTTATGGGGGCACAACCGGTAGAGGTTCTAACCGATGCTATAAAGCAAATAGCTGATGGCTTCGAGCCCGGTTCGGCGCAAGACCGCTGACTTTTGAAACCGCGAAAGCTGGAATATCCCAAAAAACAGCCGGTCAATTTGGTTTTTTTGGTGCTTGCGCGGCAAGCTTTACCAATTGTGCCATCACTGTCGCAGCTCCGTTTATGCGCTGCTCCGCGCCCGGCCAATCGCGAATAAATACCACGCTTTGATCAGGGCGGATCTTTGCCATACTGCCTTGTTCACCACTCCATCTTATCAGACCGACACCGTTGGCAAAATTATTTTCCCTAAATTGTATCACGACGCCTTTGGGGCCGGCATCCAATTTTTCGACATTGGCCTGACGACAAAGAGCTTTGAGATAGACGACTTTAAGAAGGTGTTGAACCGCGACAGGTAAAGGCCCGAACCGGTCAATCAATTCGGCACCAAAACCATCAATCGCCGTTAAATCCTCGATTTCGGCAAGACGGCGATAAAGCCCCAATCGCAATGGAAGATCGGGAACATAGGAATCGGGAATCATCACAGCCGTGCCGACCGAAATTTGCGGCGACCATTGGCTTTCTGAAATATTTGTGCCGTCTTTGAGTTCGGCCACCGCTTCTTCAAGCATCTGTTGGTAAAGTTCAAATCCGACTTCTTTTATGTGCCCTGACTGTTCTTGACCGAGCAAATTGCCCGCGCCCCTGATATCCATATCATGGCTGGCAAGCTGAAAACCGGCCCCTAACGTATCGAGCGACTGAAGCACTTTCAGGCGCCTATCGGCACCGCTTGTCAACACTTTCTGGTTCGGAAGGGTAAAAAGTGCATAGGCACGCTGTTTTGACCGCCCGACACGACCACGCAATTGATAAAGACCTGCCAGACCAAACATATCAGCGCGATGGACAATCAATGTATTGGCAGATGGTATATCAAGACCTGATTCAACAATACTGGTTGAAAGCAAAACATCGTATTGACCATCATAAAAAGCGTTCATGATATCATCAAGCTGGGCAGGCGGCATCTGTCCATGGGCAACTGTCACTTTTAATTCGGGCACGTGGGTTTGAAGAAATTCCTGCACATCTTTGAGGTCAGAAATTCTCGGGCAAACATAAAAACTTTGGCCGCCGCGATAATATTCGCGCATCAAGGTTTCACGGACTATCAGTGGGTCAAAGGGGGAAATAAAAGTTCTTACAGCCATCCGGTCGACCGGCGGTGTCGTAATCAACGACAATTCGCGCACCCCTGTTAATGCGAGTTGTAATGTTCGCGGTATTGGTGTGGCTGAAAGTGTCAAGACATGAATATCCGTTTTCAACTCTTTCAAACGCTCTTTCTGCTTGACGCCAAAATTCTGTTCTTCATCAATGACCAACAGGCCCAATCTTGAAAACTTCATCGTCGCGCCGAGAAGTGCGTGGGTGCCAATTACAATGTCTATTGTACCATCCTGCACACCATTTTTCACAGCTGCCAGTTCCTTGGCTCCAACCAGACGTGAGGCATGTCCAATCTTGACGGGTAACCCCTGAAACCGCGCCGTAAATGTCTTATAATGCTGACGTGACAAAAGCGTTGTTGGCACAACAACAGCAACTTGATAGCCATTTAAAGCGGCAACGAACGCTGCTCTTATGGCAACCTCTGTTTTACCGAAACCAACATCACCACATATGAGCCTATCCATCGGTTTTCCGGCCGCCATATCTCCTAAGACTGCATCAATTGCTCTTAACTGGTCGTCTGTTTCGTCATAAGGAAATCGTGCAACAAATTCGTCATAACTACCCGTTGGTGGTAGCAAAACCGGCGCACTTTGCATAGCGCGCTCAGCGGCGATATGAATGAGGTGACCGGCAATTTCGAGCAAACGTTTTTTTAACTTTGCTTTTCTTGCCTGCCATGCTACGCCACCGAGCTTGTCGAGTACTACAGTTGTCCCCTCGCCACCATAGCGAGAAAGCAATTCGATATTTTCGACCGGCAAGAACAGCCGGTCATCATCGGCATAGTGGATTTCAAGACAATCGCGTGGAACGCCGGCAGCGGTAATCGTTTTAAGCCCGATAAATCGACCGATACCATGATCGACATGAACAACAATGTCGCCCTTGTTCAATGTTGTCATATCCGAAATAAAATCGGCATTGCGTTTACGCTGGCGTGCCGAGCGCACAAGACGATCGCCAAGTATGTCCTGTTCGGCAATGACAACCAGGTCATCGGCAACAAAACCGTGTTCGATGGTCACGACAGCAGCGGTAACATGATCGCGTGGTGTCGCTTTAACCGAGTGAAGCGAATCAACTTTTTCTATTTTTTTAAGGCCGTGTTCGTCCAATACCTGCAAGAGACGGTCCAACGATCCGTTACTCCAGCCGGCAAGCAATATTTTATTACCCTTTGCTCTGAGTTCAGCGATATACTCGACAACACTTGCAAACAAATTCTTGTTTTCTGACGTTCGTTCTTCGACAAAATCTCTTCCGGCAACAACGTTGCTGTTAAGAACCATATGACTTGACGATTGCGGTTTGTTAAATGGTGTCAAATCAACGCGATATTGTGCCTTTTCGGCTAACGAAAACACATCTTCCGGTGTAAGATAATGCTCTTTCGGTTTAACTGGATTGTACGGGGTTGATGAATCCTTTGCATCCCGCTGGTCTAGACGTGCCTGATAATAATCTTCAATCAATTTATGACGCTCGACCATTGCTTCTTGCGAAAGATGATCAAAAATAACGGGGATATTGCCCGTATAGTCAAAGATCGTATCAAGATGTTGGTAAAAAAGCGGCAGCCAATGTTCCATACCTGAAAAACGACGCCCTTCAGAAATTGCTTCATAAAGGGCATCATTGGGTTTGGCCGCACCAAAAGCCTTGATATAATTGGTTCTGAACCGGCTAATCAGTTCGGGTGTTAGCGTGATTTCACTCATTGGTTCGAGCGAAAATTCTTTTAGTGTTTTTATCGTTCTTTGTGTTGCCGGGTCAAAAGCGCGCACTGTTTCTAATGTGTCGCCAAAAAAATCCAGTCTGACAGGAGTGTCACTGCTCGGCACGAATAGATCGACAATTCCACCACGCACCGCAAAATCGCCAACCTCGCGCACAGTTGAAACCCGTTCAAAGCCGTTATGTTCAAGATGATGAATAAGCTTATCCATATCAAGATTTTGTCCGGGACGGGCAGTGATCAACTGTCCCGCAAGCAGCGAACGCGGCGGCAACTTCTGCATAATGGCGTTTGCAGTGGTAAGAATAATTGCAGGGTGAGGATTTTGGCTCAACGCTGCAATATCGGCCAAAGCCGACATACGTTTTGCCGATACTGCCGCATTTGGTGACACACGGTCATAAGGCAAACAATCCCATGACGGCAATTGCAAAACCGGCATTTGGCTTGCTATAAAGGCGAGTGCGTTTGTTAGATCATCAAGTTTTTGCCCGTCCCGCGCAACATAAATAACCGGTTTTTTTCTACCAATTTCTGTTGCGAGTTTAAAGATGGCGAACGGCTCATATCCGGCCGAAACTCCGTCAAGACTGAGATATTGCGGTAGATTTTCTGTATTGAAATTTTTTTTAAAAATCGACATGGTCAGGTATTGAAATCCATTCGCCTACGATAGTCCAAAATATCATGGAAGAGTGGTGTATCCACATCGGCAGGCACCGAAACTTCGCCTGTTACCCAAGTCAATAAATCCCGATCCTCGAATGACATGATGTATTCGAGTTCTTCCATCGTCTTGTCATCGAATTCTGTTATATGTGCATCGACATATTGTCCAAAAACGAGATCCACTTCCCGGATGCCACGGTGCCATGCGCGAAAGACAAGTTTGCGTTGGCGTACATTGAGCTTGCTATTATCCACTTTTGAGCCGGTCATCGCATTCTCCGATCAACATCTGTAACTTTGCCATATATTACCCTATCGCTTATCTTTCAATAATTGCATGCTTGACAATAGTTCAAATATATAAACATGTAGATGAATTGGCATTTTTCAGTTTTTAGAGTTTGAAATGATCGAGCGCAAATACAAGAGTCTGTTTATGCAGGGTGTCATTGCCTGCATTCCGACCTTGTTAGGATATTGGGCGATCGGCTTTGCGTGTGGTGCTATCGGCAATGTGTCGGGGTTTACAATACTACAGATTTTATGTTTAAGCGCCTTTGTCTATGCAGGTTCGGCACAGTTTCTATTTTATTCGATGGCATCAACGGGTGCCGGACTTATGCAAATTGCCCTTGGTGTGCTATTTATCAATATGCGTTATCTGTTGATTAACACTTATATGGCGCAATTTTTTTCACGAGCAAATTTTGTCGAAAAGTTTATTGGCGGCTTTCTCATGAGTGATGAAACATTTGGCGTGGCCTCCCAATATGCCCGCACCCATAAACAGTTTTTGCCGTTTTCCTGGCTTCTCGGTCTTAATCTTACAGCATGGCTCAGCTGGATTTTTGCAACACTTGTTGGCAGTCTTTTTGCCACATCCCTACCCGCGCGGTTAAAAGATAGTCTCGGCTTCAGCCTGGTCGGTATGTTTGTAGGATTGTTATTGCTCGGATGGTATGCAAGCCAGACGAAAAAGATTGATATACTCGTCATTATTGTAGCAATGGTTATTGTCACGTTTTCTCATGGCATTATTGCGGCCAACCCGTCTTCTATCTTTGCAACCCTTATTGCTGCAACTGTCGGTATGTTTATGATTTTAAAAACCGGAGGCCTAAAAAAATCATGATGGAAAAAGTTGGGTGGGCAATTGCAGTTGCCACAGTCATTACCGGACTTATCCGGATTGTTCCGATAATGACACTTGCTCATCGTCCTTTTCCTGCCATCTTTCGTGTTTGGCTTAATTTTGTTCCGGCCGCCGTGCTTTCGGCTATCATTGCCGTCGAAATTTTGAACAAACCGCAGACAACAAGTTTTGGCGTTTCTGTTGCTCTTTTAAGCGCGCTGGTGACCGTAATTACGGGAATGTTGACAAAAAGCCTGTTTGCCACTGTTATCGCCAGTATCTTGGCCTATTTGCTATTTCAAAACTTATAAAGCTCCAGACATTATTGATCGTTCCTCTACACGATCAGGGAAGCTCGATAATTTTTCCCCCTTTAAGGGTAATCCGGCGATCCATTTGTCGGGCAAGCGACAAATTATGCGTTGCAATGAGTGCAGACAGTCCTGATTGGCGGACCAGAGCCGAAAGTGCCTGAAAAACGTAAGCGGAGGTGACCGGATCAAGATTACCTGTCGGTTCGTCAGCCAGAAGTATTGACGGCGCATTGGCAACAGCGCGTGCTATAGCCACGCGCTGTTGTTCACCACCAGATAATTCCGAAGGGCGATGTTTTGCACGGTGCCCGACGCGCAAATAGGTCAGCAACTTCAAGGCACGGCTAGACGCTTCCGATTTTTTGAGACCGGCAATCATTTGCGGGATCATCACATTTTCCAACGCAGTGAATTCCGGCAATAAATGGTGGAACTGGTAGACAAAACCAATGTCGTTACGCCGTATCGAAGTGCGATCATTGTCGGATAGTCTTGAACAGGGATAGCCCCGCAACACAACATCTCCGGCATTTGGCCTTTCAAGGAGACCGGCAATATGAAGAAGTGTCGATTTTCCTGCACCGGACGGCGCTACAAGGGCTACTGTTTGACCCTGTTCAAGAGAAAAATTTGCTCTATCGAGTATGACAAGCGGTCTGTCACTATCGAGATAACGTCGTTCAATATCCACAAGCTGCAACAATGAGGCCATTATTCATACCTCAATGCTTGAACCGGATCGAGTTTCGCTGCCCGCCATGCCGGTACTAATGTGGCAAGGAAAGACAGGAATAAGGCCATAAAGACAACCATCGCGGTTTGCCCCCATTCCAATCGTGCCGGCAATTTTGTTAAAAAGTAAAGCTGTGGATTGAATACATCGACATCGAATATCCAAGACACAAAATCCTGTATGTGACCAATATTCGCGCAAGTTAGGACACCAAGTAAAAGTCCCAATGCTGTGCCGATCACCCCGATGACCATGCCTGTGGCGATAAAAATACGCATTACAGCACTTTGTTTTGCCCCCATAGTGCGCAAAATTGCGATATCATGCCCCTTATCTTTAACCAGCATGATAAGACCGGAAATAATGTTTAATGCAGCAACCAGAACAATCAGCGATAATATAAAAAACATGACATTGCGTTCGACTTGCAGAGCCGAAAAAAAGGCCTGATTTCGTGTGCGCCAGTCGATCAAATAAACCTGTCGTCCAACGGCTTTCTCGACTTGCGGACTGATCGTATCAACCGCATCTGGATTATCCAGGAATATCTCTAGAGATTGCACCTTGGTGCCGAGATTAAAAAAGGCCTGCGCCTCTTTTAGCGGCATAAACACAAATATAGAATCATATTCCGACATACCAACATTGAAAATTGCCGCAACTTTATAGGCCTTGACCCGCGGGTTGACACCAAACGGCGTCACATCACCATCTGGTGTTATAATGCGAATATCACTCCCAACAGAAAGTCCGAGCTTTTCAGCCATGCCGCTGCCAATTGCAACGCCGTCTTGCTTGTCAAAATTTTCAAGAGTTCCGAATTTTATGTTTTTTGTAATAGTTGTCAGTTTATCAAGATCTTGCTCACGCACGCCGCGCACCAATGCACCGGTGCCACCTGTAGCTTCTCCTTGCGCGAGTGCCTGCCCTTCGACAACAGGCAACGCAAACTTGACACCATTAACCGCGTCTAAACGGGGGATGATGATATTATAATCGCTAAAATCACTGTCAATAGCCTGAACGACGAGATGGCCGTTCATTCCCAAAATACGATCTAGCAACTCGGCTCTAAAACCATTCATCACAGCCATGACAACGATTAGCGCAAAAACGCCAAGCATAATACCGATCAGCGATATAATAGAAATTACCGAGGTAAACATCTGTTTCCGGTTTGGCAGCATATAACGAAAAGCAATCATCCATTCATAGGACGAAAACCCTACCCCGTTATCAAGCTTGGCTGAATTACGCATCAAGCCTCCGTCAAACGCCTTATGGCCGCATCAACAGAAAGCACTTCTTTTTCGCCCGTTTTGCGGTCTTTTATTTCTACCTCATCGTGAGCGGCATTTTTTGGCCCGACAATAATTTGTGTCGGCAATCCGATAAGATCCATGGTTGCAAACTTAGATCCTGCCCGTTCCTGACTGTCATCAAGAAGCGGATCAAAACCGGCATTGATGAGCGATTGATAAATAGTTTCGCTGATTCTATCGCATTTTTCATCGTCGGTTTTCATATTGATGATGCCGAAGTCGAACGGCGAAAGTGCACGCGGCCAGATTATCCCGTTTTCATCATGAGAAGCTTCAATAGCGGCAGCGACCAAACGTGACGGACCAATGCCATATGATCCCATCGAGACAGGATGTTCTTGGCCATCCGGACCGGTAACTGTTGCATGCATAGGAACAGAATATTTTGTTCCGAAATGAAAAATATGGCCAACCTCGATGCCACGGGCTGCAATACGATCCGATTGCGGCACTTTAGCCCACTGTTCTTCACTATGCATCTCTTCGGTAGCTGCATATGGCGTTGTCCATTGACGCACAATCTCGGCAAGGCAGGCCGCATTTGAAAAATCAACATCGGCTGGCGGAACTTCCATGTCGAGAAATTTTTTGTCACAAAATACCGCACTTTCGCCAGTATCTGCCAAAATTATAAACTCGTGACTCAAATCTCCGCCAATAGGCCCCGTATCGGCTCTCATAGGAATAGCTTTAAGACCGGTGCGGGCAAAAGTTCGCAAATAGGATACAAAAACCCGATTATAAGCCGCTTTTGCTCCCTCATAGTCGAGATCAAAGGAATAGCCATCTTTCATCAGAAACTCGCGCGACCGCATTACGCCGAAGCGCGGACGAATTTCGTCACGAAATTTCCATTGAATATGATAAAGATTTAATGGAAGATTTTTGTAGGAACGAACATGCGAGCGGAATATATCGGTTACCATCTCTTCATTTGTCGGACCATAGAGAAGCTCGCGTTCCTGCCGATCCTGAATACGGAGCATTTCCAGACCATAGGCTTCATAGCGCCCGCTTTCCCGCCATAATTCTGCCGATTGAATGGTCGGCATCCAAATTTCGAGAGCACCGGAACGGTTTTGTTCTTCACGAATGATATCACAAACCTTATCAAGCACTTTTTTCCCCAGCGGCAACCAAGAATATATTCCTGCAGCTTGTTGCCGGATCATCCCGGCACGCAACATCAAACGGTGTGAAGCAATTTCCGCTTCTTTCGGATTTTCTTTCAGTATTGGTAAAAAATAACGAGATAGACGCATTGATTATAAAAATTCCAGCTTTTGCCCGTCGAATCGGAGCAGACTTATTGTTAATTATTAACCATAGCGGCAATAGACACAGTTGAAAATAGCGACAAGCCAACAACAGACTGTTTTTGCCAGAAATGTTTTGTTGTTAACTTTGCTTATCAAGGCACGAACAAGAAAAATTCAATGTCCACACTCATTTGGTCACAGGCGAGAATTAAACATTGCCGATAATTAACATGGTAAAAAAGCCTTGCGCATGGGAAAATATCATACAACGAAATAGCTTTTTCGCATAATTACGCTAAAGCTTATCAACGACGGTTTAACTATTGTTTAGGCGACCATAAAAAGCCCGTTACGATTGCAGGCGATGCAAAAAGACCGCACAAACCGGCTTTTTTCCCCATATCTCGTTAACTGTTGAGCGAATAGCACGCCGAACGGCTTCGCGCACAAGTTCGTCATCTTTACGTTTTATTCGGGGAATGCTGTCAATTGTCGATTCAATAGTATCGGCAATAATATTGTCAATAAGTTCTCTGTGACCGTCCGTTTCAGGAACGCCAAAGGAAACAATATCAGGACAAATTGCTAGATTATGTTTCTTATCCAGCACCAGAGATACCGAAATGTGCCCGACATAACTAAGTTTGCGCCGCTCTTTTACGCCAAGTTCTTCTTCATTACCAACAAGATTACCGTCTTTATAGATTTGTCCTACCGGAACCTCATCAATAATTTCGACAGGATCGGGAGCAAGTCTGAGCATATCGCCGTTGCGTATTTCTGCAACAGTTTCAATACCGGCTTGCCTGCCCAAAGCTGTTTGCGCCGCAAGATGCGCCGCTTCTCCATGAACAGGCACCAAAATTTTGGGTTTTACCCATTCATACATTTTCAGCAATTCACTGCGACGAGGATGACCGGAAACATGAACAAGCCCATCCTGATCGGTAATAATTTTGATACCCATATCTATCAGCCGATTCTGCGTATCTATAATTGCTCTTTCATTGCCGGGAATACTACGAGAAGAGTAGATTACGCAGTCACCTGCCGAAAGCGAAAGCGAACGCATTTCGTCGCGAGACAATTTTGCCAAAGCCGCCCGCTGCTCACCCTGACTACCGGTAAGCACCATAACTACCTTATTGCGCTGGATATAGGGATAATCTTCTTCGCCGACGAAGGGGTCTATATCTTCTAAGTATCCGAGCTCTTCCGCAACGGCAACGCTGCGTTTTATCGATCGCCCCACCAGTAAAACCTGACGTCCGACCTCTTTGGCAGCCAGTGCTATCGAACGTATACGTCCGACATTTGAAGAAAAAGTCGTAATTGCAACCCTGCCCTTTTCCTGAGAAATAATTTCGGCCAGGCTTTTCGATACGTCATGTTCCGAAGGTGATACCCCCTCGCGTCGAGCGTTTGTCGAATCACAGACGAGTGCCAGTACGCCTTGTTGGCCGAGTTCTTTGAAGCGTTTTTCATCGGTAACTGCTCCCAAAGACGGCTCATGATCTATCTTCCAATCTCCTGTATGGATAACCGTTCCAATAGGCGTTGTGATTGCCAGAGAAACGGGATCGGGAATAGAATGGGCAACAGCGATCGCTTCGATAGAAAATGGACCTAAGTCAAACTTGTCGCCGGCTTTGAAAAGATTGAGCGGAATATTGGATGAACTGTAGTCCAGCTCGCGTTTGCTATCCAGTAGACCGGCCGTAAACGCTGTGCAGTAAACTGGTACGTTCAATTTTGGCCATAAATCCAAGACGCCACCAAAATGATCTTCGTGACCATGTGTGATCACCAGACCACATATATTCGCCCTTTCATTTTCCAAGAAACGAATATCGGGCATTACAAGATCGACACCGGGCAGTTCCGGGCCAGCAAAACTCACACCCAAATCCACTAACAACCATTGTCTGTCATCTTCGTTGCCGTAGCCATAGGCCGCCAGATTCATCCCGATCTCGCCAACCCCTCCAAGCGGCAGAAAAACCAACTCATCTCTTTTGCGCGGCACCATTCCGGTCTCCTACATTTTCGCGTAACTTGTCAGATGTTAACAGACTTGACAAACTATTGCCCTGCCCACCCAGATGCAACGGTGCCAAAATGAACGTCACCAGCCGATATTTTTGTTTCCTCACCATTGCCTAACGTCACAAGACAGTTGAAATTTTCATCAAGGCCGGAAAAAATACCTTGAATCTGTTTATTATTATTGGTGACAGTGAGTGTTTCGCCTAAATAGGCAGCATAGTCCAGCCACTTCGTTCGTATCATATCCGATCCGTTATCGGAAAGAAACAATTCATAGTTTAGCGCCCAAAACTGCGTCAGGCTGGTAAATACGTGAACATTATCAACAGCTATACCAAGATTTCTGATTGATTGGGTCGGATAAGGAGCTTGTTCATAGCGCTGACTGACATTGACCCCGATGCCTATAACCAAAGCGGAAGTGCCATTGCCAAGTTTTTCGAGTTCTAGCAATATACCGGACGCTTTTGCTCCATTGAGCAGCATATCATTCGGCCATTTAAGCCGAACACTATCCTGTTCATTACCTTGGTTTCTAAAAATGGTGTTGACCGCCTCAGCTAGCGATACACCGGCAACAAAACCGAGTTGAGCAGCTTTTTCAGGATTGATCCCCTGTGTAAGTAGCAGACTAGCATAAAGGTTTCCTTTTGGACTAACCCATTGTCTGCCTCGTCGCGCCCGACCTGATGTCTGTTCATTTGCAACGATCCATAGGCGATCTTCTCCGCTATCGGCTTTCGCCAAAGCCACACGATTGGTGGAATCCACACTCCCATAGGACTCCACCTTATAGTGATGTTTCTTTGCCAGTTCTGAAAGCGTAAATTCCATCCTGCTTAAAAGAGCGATGCGGCGGCTCTCTCAGCCAAAGGAGAAAGATAAATTCCGAAAAAGACATAAAAGAGCACAAATATACCCGATACTGTCAAAACAAACTTCAACTCGCCATTAAGCGGCAGAAAAACTGTCTGTTGCTGTGAGTCATCAAACCACATAATCTTGATAACGCGCAAATAATAAAAGGCACTGATAACAGAGGCAATCATGCCGATAACAACAAGCAATATCAAACCGGAATAAACCGCAGCAGAAAAAGTATACCATTTGACAAAAAAGCCGGCCATTGGCGGCACACTGGCAAGCGAAAACAGCAGAATGGTCATGACCGATGCCATAAATGGATTGTTCTTTGCCAATCCCGCCAGATCATAAATGCTCTCCACATTGCCATCGCGCGTACGCATACCGAGTATAAATGCGAAAGCGCCTAAAATCATTGCTACATAAACCGTCATATAGAGCATGACACCTTCAACACCAAAAGCTGTTCCGGCGGAGAGACCGACAAGCGCATATCCCATATGGCTAATTGATGAATATGCCATGAGCCGTTTGATATTGGTTTGCCCGATTGCGGCAAATGCACCTAACACCATGGACGCTATCGACATAAATACCAAGATTTGCTGCCAGGCCGCCATGACACCATTTGCACCGGCAAGCGGCAGAAAAGCGTCAACAATAATGCGGATAATAAGTGCCATAGCCGCAACCTTCGGTGCACTGGCAAAGAAGGCAGTAATGGGTGTTGGTGCTCCTTCATAAACATCGGGTGTCCACATATGAAACGGCACGACTGAAATTTTGAACGCTAGCCCGGCAAGAACAAAGACTATACCAAAAATGATGCCGAGTTGCGGAACCTGACCGTTAAGCACGACGGCAATTTCGTGAAAACCGATCTGGCCTGTAAAGCCATAAATCAAAGAAATACCGTAAAGGAGCATTCCCGACGACAAAGCTCCTAAAACAAAATATTTCAGCCCGGCTTCCGATGATTTGAGATTGTCGCGATTAAACGCCGCCAGAACGTATAGTGCTAAGGAAT
>NZ_CALYQK010000047.1 GCF_945285465.1 uncultured Bartonella sp.
GGCCGGCGACGTGGAACATAGCTGGAAACGGCTTCTTGAAGGTAAAAGCGGCGTTTGTCGCGTTACAGAGTTTGAAGTTGACGACCTTCCTTGTCAAATAGCCGGACGTATTCCGTTAGGTGATGGAACAAACGGCACTTTTAATGCCGACCTTCATATGGAACCCAAGGAACAGCGCAAGGTTGATCCGTTTATCATATATGCGATGGGTGCTGCCGATGAAGCTCTGGATGATGCTGGTTGGCATCCGGCAAGCGATGAAGATCAAATTCGTACCGGTGTTATGATTGGTTCGGGCATTGGCGGTGTCGAAGGTATCGTTGAAGCGGGATATACTTTGCGCGATAAGGGGCCACGTCGTATTTCACCTTTCTTTATTCCGGGACGTTTGATTAATCTTGCTTCCGGTTATGTGTCGATCAAACACCAATTGCGCGGTCCCAATCATGCGGTGGTGACCGCCTGTTCGACCGGCTCGCATGCTATTGGTGATGCATCACGCCTTATAGCACTTGACGATGCCGATGTTATGCTTGCCGGCGGTACAGAATCGCCCGTCAATCGTATTTCGTTAGCCGGTTTTGCTGCCTGTAAAGCATTATCCACCGGCCGTAACAATGATCCTGAACATGCATCGCGCCCCTATGATATTGATCGGGACGGTTTTGTTATGGGAGAGGGATCGGCTGTAGTGGTTCTGGAAGAACTGGAACATGCCAAAAAACGTGGTGCGAAAATTTATGCCGAAGTGATCGGTTATGGTTTATCGGGTGATGCGCATCACATTACAGCGCCCTCTGAAAGTGGCGAAGGTGCGCAGCGTTGTATGGAAGCGGCATTAAAACGCGCAAAAATTGACCCGTCAGCGATTGATTATATCAATGCGCACGGCACATCGACAATGGCTGATACTATCGAACTTGCCGCGGTTGAGCGGGTTATGGGTGCCCATGCATCAAAGGTTTCCATGTCTTCGACGAAGTCGTCCATAGGTCATCTTCTTGGCGCAGCCGGTGCTGCAGAAGCCATTTTTAGTGTGCTTGCCATTCGTGACAATATAGCTCCTGCAACAATCAATCTCGATCATCCTTCGGTTGAAACGCAGATTGATCTTGTTCCTCATACACCACGCGAACGGAAAATTGATACGATTCTTTCCAATTCGTTCGGTTTTGGTGGAACCAATGCATCTTTGGTTATGCGTCGTTTTACGAAATAATGCATCGGGTCGAGAAAGCACACTTTTTCACCTCATTCTTGAAATTTTGCCTCATTTTTGCGATAGATAAAAAATTGGCAAGCCTTTCATAACAAACAGGATGTGTGCTTATGTCTGACGATGAAAACAAGATAACATCCGAAGAAAATAAATCATTGTCATCGCGGACAGAGCAAAAACTACCGCTCCTACAGATAGGAAATTCCTCTTCCGACACCTCCAAAATGAACAGAGGCGCCGCTGGCAGCCGAAAAAATGACGGCTTGAACGAAACAAAATCAAAAAATCAGAATTTTCCGGAAGGTGACGATCCCAATCAGGACATAAAACGTAGTCGTTCTAAAACAGCCCGTAACCCATTGGTTATTCTGGGTAATTTTTTTCTTATGCTGGTCGTGGTTGTGATACTTGCCGTGAGTATACCGATTTATATCGGCAAAAACATGTTTTTGGCGGCTGGGCCACAGCAAGAAGATAGTGTTGTGCTAATCGGTCAGGGATCTGGAATAAGGGAAATTGCCGCCATTTTAGAAAAACAGGGGCTGATACGTTCTGCCGACATATTTGTTTACGGTGTCGGTTATCAGGAGAAAGCGCGGCTTTTAAAAGCCGGCGAATATGCAATACCCGCTCATGCTTCAATGAAAGACATTATGGATATACTTGTGAATGGTAAATCCCTTGAGCATACATTTACAGTGCCGGAAGGACTTACGGTCGATCAGGTTTTCGACCGTCTCGCTGCCAATGACATTTTGGTCGGTGATTTACCAGATGTTCGGCCGCCGGAAGGTAGCCTGATGGCTGACACCGTTAATTTTACACGCGGTGCAACGCGCCAACAGATCATTAAAAGGCTCTATGACGGGCAACAAAAACTTGTTGCCGATATCTGGTCAAAACGAGCTGCTGATTTACCAATAAAAAATATCCATGATTTTGTCACGCTTGCATCAATTGTCGAAAAAGAAACGGGCGTTCCTTCGGAAAGACCACAAGTAGCAGCCGTATTCTATAACAGGCTGGCCAAAAACATGCGTTTGCAATCGGATCCAACTGTTATTTATGGTTTGTTCGGCGGAAAAGGAAAACCTTCTGATCGACCGATTTATCGATCTGATCTCGATAAGGAAACACCTTATAACACCTATAAAATCAATGGACTTCCACCGACACCGATAGCCAACCCGGGACGCGATGCGTTGCTCGCTGTCGCTAACCCGCCTAAAAGCGACGCGCTTTATTTTGTAGCCGATGGCACAGGTGGCCATGTTTTTTCAAAAACACTTGATGAACATAATTCTAACGTGCGCAAATGGCGTGCATTGGAAAATAACGAATAATTTCAGTGTGGCATTGCCTTAGAAAAAATTTGTTTAAAAAAACAACGGCTTTAAAATTTGCCCGGATAAAATTGATAACTCTATTTTATTATAGCAAATATGGGCGCATTAAAAAACGGTAGAGTTTTCGTATTCGTGCCGACAACATTTTATAAAAAGAAACAAGTTAATTTTTTAATTAAGAAATACAAAAGACAACTGAAATATTGTCAGGTCATTATGTTTCTGAAAAGAAAAGGCTTAAGGGCGTTCAAATCTACCGCAAGCGACATAGCAATTTTGTTTTTGTTAAATAAATATAAGTTACCGGACAAACGCGTCATCGGAAAAAAGCAGGTGTGATATCTTGAAGCTGTTTCGGCAACGTAAGATTGCTCATAAATAATCAACAAAGATCTCGCGTGTTTTTAAACACAAACAAGCAGTTCGCTGATATCTCGCCGTTAAGATTCACAACAGCTAATTCGCCGCCTAGATAATTCCGTTCATAGAAATCCTGATATTGTCAAATAAAACATATTGACGCTGTTTTTAAATCCGGGTATTTTATTGAATGGAATAATTATTCCGATAAACGGAATTGTTTATTATTGGGTGGAGGGGCTTATCGTGGTTAATGAAAATCAGATTGACCAGGGAACTGAAATGCAAGGCGGGGAAGCCGTGGCAAGGATGCTAATGGCATTTCATGTCGGTCCGATATTTGGAATGGGCGGGTTTCAGCTGCTGCCGATGTATGAAGCGGCGCGCACCATGGGTATGCAACATTATCTTATTAACGACGAAAGAGTGGCTGCTTTTGCTGCTGATGCTTATGCAAAAGTGAGTGGTCGCGTCGGGTCGGCGGATGCCGCCTTGGGGCCGGGCGCAACAAATCTCGTGACAGGTCTTGGCGAGGCATTCAATGCCGGTACACCGATGGTATGTATTATTGGCGATACGCATCGTGCCCATTCATGGAAAAATATGACACAGGAAGTGCGCCAAATTGACATTTTGCGTCCGGTTTGTAAGGAACTCATTCGCGTCGAAATGATCGAGCGTATACCCGAACTTATACGCCGTGCTTTTGCCGTTGCAACATCGGGACGCCCGGGACCTGTTGTGGTTGATCTTCCTGAAGATATCATGCACGAGAGTTATAAATTTTATCCCTCGGATTTTGTTGTTGATCCGGCAAACGAGCGGGTGCCGGCGCTGCGTTGCCGTCCCGACAAACAAGCCGTTGCGGCGGCGGCGACATTGCTGGCCAACGCAAAATCGCCGCTGATTATTGCCGGTGGTGGTATCCATATTTCGGGTGCAAACAACGAACTGACAAAATTTGTCACTGCCACAAATATTCCAGTGGCTCATACTCTATCGGGTAAAGGCGCGATTGCGTGTACAAATCGGTTGAATGCGGGCTTGTTCGGGCGTTATGACAGAATTGCCAATAAGCTTATCGAAGAAGCAGATGTGCTATTTGTTGTCGGTTGCAAGCTTGGTGAAATAGCGACAAAACGCTATAGTTTATTGCCAGAAGGGCAAAAAATTATTCATCTTGATTCGCTTGCCGAGGAATTCGGGAGGACAACGTCTGTCGATATCAAATTATGGGGTGATGCGCTTTGTGGCATTCAGGATATGAGCGAGGCTCTGGGCGAGCGGGCAACAACATTGCATGAGCGTCTGCAACCTTATGCCGATGATGTTGTCAAGCGGATGGTGGGGTGGCGGGAAGAAGTATCTGAACGTTTGCATTCCGATGAGCGGCCAATCAATATGGCGCGGCTGCTGACCGAGTTGAACAATAGCCTGCCTGACGATGCAATTCTGGTAGCCGATGGCGGTTTTGCCGCACATTGGGGTGGCCTGTTATATGACACAAAGCAGGCAGGGCGCGGATTTTTACTGGATCGCGGATTTGCGTCTATCGGTTATGGTCTGCCCGGTGCTATCGGGGCCAAGTTGGCAGCACCTGACAGAACAGTAATGGCTTTGACCGGTGACAGCGGTTTTTGCATGGTTATTGGCGATTTGGAAACGGCAAAAAGGCTAAATCTTGATATTACCATCATTGTTGTCAATAATGCGGCTTCCGGCTATGTCAAAGCGTTGCAGCACTTGGTCTATGGTGCGGGGCATTATCACTCGTCAGATCTTCATGAAGTGGATTTTGCATCGGTTGCCAATTCGTTCGGCTGTACCGGGATCCGTGTCGAAGATCCGGGAAAAATACGTGAAGCTCTGCAAAAAGCTATGGCGACCGAAGGTCCGGTCGTCATTGACGTGATCGTTACGCGAGATCCGGCAAAAATGTTGCCCGGTGTTGATAATCGAGCAGCAGTAGTAAAAAAAGGTGATCGTATCGCTTAAAGTCAAGACCTTGATATTATTGTCATTGCCGACAAACAGCAGGAGATAGGGGGAATTATCCAAGGGTGGCAGGTTGGGATGGATCTTTCTATTGCACGTGAGGAATTAAACCGAAATTTTGGTTTAGAGGGAGCAGAAATATTGATTTAGGGGCAAAAAGCTGAAGTATTCAAAAATACTGCTGTTATCCGGCAAACAGATAGCCACTGTACCAGTTCGATCAAGCAAAGATTTTTCCGTTCGGGATGAATTATCGAACTTTCTGAATTTCTGACATCGTTTTGAAAAAGAGGAGGTTGCTTTTTCAAAGTTTGCAAGGGAGGCTTAAATGAATGCCAGCATGCATGAAACACATAAGCGAATTATTGCGATATTTTCCAGCGCTTCCGGTAATCTCGTCGAATGGTATGATTTTTATATCTATTCGTTTACTGCATTATATTTTGCTTCGTCGTTTTTCCCGAAAGGCGATACGACAACTCAATTATTGAATGCGGCTGCGGTTTTTGCGGCCGGTTTTTTAATGAGACCTATCGGCGGGTTGCTATTTGGAAAAATAGCAGATCGACTAGGGCGTAAAAAATCTATGTTGATTTCGGTTACCATGATGTGTGCCGGATCATTTATTATTTCGATCTTGCCGACCTATCAAACGATCGGAATTTTCGCGCCGGTTCTATTGTTGTTGATCCGTCTTATTCAAGGGCTTTCGGTTGGCGGGGAATACGGAACAACAGCGACCTATATGAGTGAAGTGGCAATTTCCGGACGTCGAGGTTTTTTAAGTTCTTTTCTTCATGTCACGCTTATTGGCGGGCAATTAACAGCAGTATTAACACTTGTGGTAATGCAGGTTCTGCTGAGTGAAAAGCAATTATATGATTGGGGGTGGCGTATTCCGTTTTTTATCGGAAGCATTCTTGCAATTGTTGCTCTTGTTCTTCGTCGCAATCTCAATGAGACATCAACCGAAGAAACACGATCCTCGCATGAAGCGGGCAGTCTTATCAAACTTTGGACAAAGCACAAAAGGCCTATATTGTGTGTAATGGGATTTTCGGCTGGCGGATCGTTATTTTTCTATACATTTACGACTTATATGCAGAAATACCTTGTTAACAGCGCCGGTTTTTCAAAAGCAGATGCTTCTATGACGATGACATGGGCATTGCTTTGCTGCATGATTTTGCAACCGGTCTTCGGTTTTCTTTCCGATGTTATCGGGCGTAAAAATTCGTTATTGATCTGGAGTTTTCTTTCAATAATCATAACTTTTCCGCTGTTACATTTCATTGGCCAAGCCAAGACACTGTCTGCCGCTTTTTTGTTGATTATGATCGGTCTGGCAACAGTAAGTATGTATAGTTCGATTAGCGGTATTGTTAAAGCCGAGATGTTTCCTCCCCAGTTGAGGGCAATCGGTGTCGGATTTCCTTATGCGGTGGCAAATGCAATTTTTGGCGGAACGGCGGAATATATTGCTTTATGGTTTAAATCGATAGGTTTTGAAAGCGGGTTTTTCTGGTATGTTACGTTGATGATGGCTGTAACATTTATAGCGGTTCTGGCAATGCCCGACGCACGTCGCAGCGGTTATCTACAGGGTGAAGGCATTCATTAATCATATGATTGCCTGATTGGAATAGATCATATAAAAGCAAAAGGGGTATTTAAAAAGAACATTTGAAGAATTATGACCGTTTCAACAAATCAAAATCAGGGAATTGAACGTACGGTTGCACTGCTTAAAGCGATTGCCGATCATTCCGATGATGGTGCACGATTGGCCGATATTGCTGATGAAACGCAATTGTCACGTTCGACGACCCACCGGTTATTGTCGGGTTTGGTTCAGGTAGGACTGGTCGATCAAAATCCGCAGACATTGCGTTATCAACCGGGTTTTTTACTCTATAGCTTGGGGAAAAAAGCCGCCTGTCGTTTCGGTCTATTGCCTGCAGCAACAAGATCTCTGAAAGAGCTTGCCGACGAAACAGGCGATACGGTTTACCTTCAGATACGTTCCGGTGATGAAGCGGTCTGTATAAGCCGTTGTGAAGGTGACTATCCAATTAAAACACTTACACTTTCCGTTGGTGACCGCAGGCCTCTTGGTATTGGTGCGGGCAGTCTGGCACTGCTTTCGGCATTGCCAGCTGATGAATGTAATAGCGTTATAACGCGTATTGCCAGGCAACTGACAGCTTTCCCGCAAGTGACCATGCAGGATATCGAAAATTATGTTGAGCAAACGAGATGTCAAAATTTTGCTTTCAATCCCGGTTTATATATTCACGGCATGGGGGCTGTTGGTCTTGCCTTCGTTAATAATGACGGGCATTTGCTCGGTTCTTTGAGCATCGCCGCAATTGCAAGTCGAATGGATGAGAAACGTCGTTTGTGGCTCGTCGAAAGAATGCGCCAAAAAGCTGATAAAATTATTAAACGTATGGCTGATACAGAAAACACGTCCGCGTCGGATATTTAAAGGAAGTTTTATGGCATTGCAAAGTATGACAGGGTTTTCCCGCGCAACTATTTCAACCGAAGACGCCGATATTGTTTGGGAAGTTCGTTCAGTAAATGGCAGAAATCTTGATGTCCGGTTCCGTTCGACCAATGCGATAGAAGCAATAGAACAAGATTTGAAAAAAATAGCAGGCGAATTTTTTACGCGGGGAAATATTGGCTGTACTTTGACTATCAATTTTGCTGATAACAATAATCAACATGTTATCAATCAGAAATATCTCGACTGGGTAATGAAACTCTCCGACGAGCTTGAAAAGAGCTATGGAATTCGAAAACCGTCTCTAGATGGATTGTTGAATTTACGCGGTATCATCGAGTACAGTTCGCCTGAAAATGCGACACTCGAAAATGGCGATATAAAAAACGCTATTACACGCTGTTTTGTCGAGGCTTTGCGACAGTTGAAAACGGCGCGGGAATCGGAAGGGCATAATCTTGGCCGGATTCTATCCGGTCAGATTGACGAGATTGAAGGGCTGGTCAATGCGGCACGGCAGGATCCGGCACGTTCACCCGAGGCAATAAAACTACGTTTGAAATTGCTCATTGATAGCTTGCTCGAATGTAGTGATGCGCTTGATCCACAGCGGTTGAATATGGAAGCAGTCTTGCTGGCGGCAAAAGTCGATATTCAGGAAGAACTCGATCGACTTGACGGTCATATCGAAGCGACAAGAAATTTGCTGTCGGTAAATGGCCCCGTTGGGCGGAAACTGGATTTTTTAGCGCAAGAATTTAACCGTGAGGCCAATACACTTTGTTCTAAAGCACATACATCATCGCTTTCAACCGTAGGGCTGGCATTAAAAGCTGTGATTGACCAATTTCGGGAACAGATTCAGAATATTGAATGATCGAAGGCAGAAAATTTTCTGTTGGAAATATCGGAACCGAGTTTTATGAAGGACAAATAACTATGGAAAATAGATCCCTACGCGAATTTAATTTAAAAAATGCTGGGCGTCGACGTGGTATATTGTTGGTGCTTTCTTCACCTTCCGGTGCCGGAAAAACAACATTGTCGCGCCTGTTGCTGGAAGATGGTCATCTTGGCCTTTCCGTCAGTGTGACAACACGAGAACGCCGGCCGAGCGAAGTCGACGGCATCCATTATCATTTTATCACCAGGAAAGAATTTGAGCGTAAACGCGATAATGACGAGTTAATCGAATGGGCGGAAGTCCATGGTCATTTTTATGGTACGTTGCGCGAGACTGTGGAAACAGCGTTGAATGGGGGGCGCGATATGCTGTTTGATATTGATTATCAGGGCGCGCGTCAACTTCAACAAAAAATGCCGGATGATGTTGTTTCAATTTTTATCTTGCCGCCATCGATGAAAGAACTCCGATCGCGGCTTAATCGGCGCGCAGAAGATCCAAAAGAGGTTATCGACCTGAGACTTCATAATGCCCGGCAAGAAATTGAACAGTGGCAATCCTATGATTACGTGTTGATTAACGAGGATTTGGAACAATCCTTTGCGCTTATTAAAGCAATTCATCTTGCTGAAGCGATGAAGCGTGAACGCTGTCTTTATCTCGGCTCTTTTATTGAGGGTCTTTTAAAAGAACAAGTAGATTAGTATTTGACCTAAATTCAAATATACCGTGAAAATAAACGGCACGGTGTTTGCTTTTCAATAAGCAAGGTCATAAAGAAGTCATAACGCTCGATGGAAAAGTGATATAATATCGGTTTGTGGCCATAGCTTTTATATTTGTCTGGGTTTTTATTGAATTTGAACGAAAAGCGGTTGCTAATCTTACGCAAATCGAAAAGCAGAAGTGTTTAGAAGATTTTCGCGATAGACGTGTAATAAACCAGTTGAGCTGGCGTCCGGCTGAATATAATGATGCCATACAAAAAGTCGAGATGGATGGCCAAATAGCAAAGGATAATGTTGATCGTGCTTTTGGTATCTATCAATCTGCAAAAGAACAATTCAAAAACTGGATCGAGACACGCCAGATTACTAACGATGCGGCAGGTGATAAAGAGTTTTAGGCATGCACTATTAAATTGGATGCCTTGTCGCAAAAAGAACGAACAGGCAGCCAAACTTATCACGAATTGTAACAGAAATCAGGCCATTGGGCGATCTGCCGCAAAAACCGTTTGCAAATATAGCCAACGCAAAAGTTGAACTAAAAGGAAAATCTTTCCCAGAATATGTGCATGCGATAAAATTTTAATTTTTAAAAGTAATTTTGTTGCGACTTAACGTTACACGACCTTTGTCGGGTAACGGGAGATGGCTTTTTGTCAAGAAAAGGAAGTAGTTTTAGTGGCCATTTGTTTGGCGCTTTATATTCTTTGCGCTGGTTGCTTCTTTCGTTGAACTCGTTCTATATCTCTCAAACTATGACGGTTATGCCCGCGCGCGTGGCGAAGTTATCCTTTCTGTTGTTGTGGGCGTTGGTATTGTTTGGGCTTTGCGCAAATATGTCAACAAGCGGAAGGAAAATGAAATGTAGCCGGAAGAGGAACAGCGACAGGAAATTTCCTATGACAAAGCACTGGCACAGTTTGGTCGAAACGTTTGTTCCTAATGAGAACGTCATGTTGACGTGACAAACGAGAATGTCGATTTTTTTCCATATAGCCGGCTATGATTATTCGATCGTGGCGAGGGTATAACGCTCGCAAAAACAATTTCTCGCTTTTGCTACGCTAGGGGAACGCCGGTTTTTGAGCGTAAACCGGATTTGGCAATTGCGAGCACGAAACCCGGTGTTTGATATCATTAAAAACATAAAACTTCGCCAATTCACATGTCATCTGAAAGATGTTATTTCGTGTGAATAGCTCTGGCAAGTGCAACAAATTCGCTGATATCAAGGGTTTCGGCGCGCCGTGTGCCATCAATGCCGACTTTTTCCAATAATTCGTCACCACCAAAAGCTTTTAGACTTTGGCGCAACATTTTGCGCCTTTGACCAAAGACTGCTTTGGTTACTGTTTCCAGATCACGTGCCAAACAGGGCAGGGGGTTGTCATAAGGGACGATGTGAACGACCGAAGATGTAACTTTCGGTGAAGGTGTAAATGCCTGGCGCGGCACATCAAATACTATCTTGGCCTTGGCTCGCCAGCCGGTAAGAACGCCCAGGCGTCCGTAATGGGGCGAGCCGGGTAAGGCAACAATACGTTCGGCGACTTCACGCTGGAACATTAAAGTCATTGACTGATAAAATGGTGGCCATGGTTCGGTTAGAAGCCAGCGTATCAAAAGTTCTGTACCAATGTTATAAGGCAGATTGGAAACAATAGCCGGTTTTTCTTTTTCGTGAAAAAGAGCATTAAAGTCTTGCTGCAACGCATCTTTGGCGATGACGACCAGTTTGTTGGGGTAAATGTCGGAAATTTCTTTTAACGCGGCAAGACAACGCTCATCACGTTCAATGACTGTGACCACGGCACCTTGGGCAAGTAAAGCACGTGTCAATCCGCCCGGGCCCGGACCGATCTCCAAGACCGGTTTGCCGCTTAAATCGCCAGCTTGGCGGGCAATTTTTGATGTCAGGTTAAGATCGAAAAGAAAATTTTGACCAAGGGATTTTTTGGCCTGAAGTCCGAATTTTTCGATAACTTCTCTAAGGGGGGGGAGAGAATCAATTGTCATGATTGTCGCGTATTTTTTGCCAATTGGCCCGCAAGTCTTAATGCGGCAATAACGCTATTCGGGCAAGCGATTCCCTTGCCCGCAATATCAAACGCGGTACCATGATCGGGTGATGTTCTGATGAACGGCAATCCTAAAGTTACGTTGACCGTGTCATCAAAACCGATTGTCTTGACCGGTATCAGTGCTTGATCGTGATACATGCACAAAGCAACGTCATAGTTTTTTCGCGCTGCAACGCTAAACATCGTGTCTGAAGGAAGTGGTCCAATCACGTCAATGCCGTGTGCGCGCAAAATAGTTATTGCTGGTGTGATAATCGTTTCTTCCTCTTTTCCCATGGCTCCGCCTTCACCAGCGTGTGGATTTAACCCCGCTATTGCCAAACATGGTTTTTTAATTGCAAAACGTGTTGCCAAATCGTGGGCCGCAATAAGACCTGTATTGACAAGGAGCTCGATAGTTAATGCGTGAGGAATTTTTTCGATTGCAATATGGACAGTTACAGGGATTGTGCGTAATTGCGGGCCGGCGAGCATCATGACCGGATGATATGACTTTCCTGTTAGTCTCTCGGCCAGATTGGCCAAAAACTCGGTATGGCCAGGAAAACGGAAACCGGCTTCATACAATATTTTTTTTGATATAGGGCATGTTACAAGAGCACTTGCCTTTTTTTCGTGGACGAGATGAACGCCGCGCTCTATCGCTTCAATGATACCTTTGGCATTTTCACCAACAGGATGGCCAAAATTGACAATTTGCCGGTTTTTAAGCGCGACCACCGGCAAAACATTGTCAAATTGCCGATCAACTTCGTCAACATCGACAACTTGATAGGCAATATCCATGTTTAATAGGACAATTTGTTTTGCTACAACATCAGGGTCGGCAAGAATGAAAAAAGCTGGCACATGCCGCTCGCGGCGCAAAAGCCACGCCTTCACTGCAATCTCTATGCCTATACCTGACGGGTCACCGCTGCTAACAGCCAAAGGTAACATCAGGGCGTTTCAATGCGGGCTTTTTCCCGCAACTCTTTGACATATTTTTCGCTTAAATCGTCAGCTTTTTTGTCGCCGGATTTTTCATTATCCTGAATAGTGAACACAAGTTGCGCCACTTTATCGTCAGAGACTTTTTTAACTCCACAAACAGCAATCGCTTCAATACCTCTCGCCGTTTCCTGCGGTGGTGTCATCCGTCCAACCGGTGTCGCTTTCACAGCTTTTTCCCATTCTTCCGGCAATTGTGGTTCAAGAACACGTCCGAGATTGCGTACCGTGACATCAAGCATTGTTGTTGCTTGCTGTTTCAAATTGGCGCAGCCGGAAAACTTTGAACGGAAAAGCTCGGCATCCTGTTTGCGCTTGCCCAAAATAGCAGCACGCCGGTTATTAGGGACAACAAAGATAACCTGTTGCAATTCGTATTCATTTGCAGTCGGTTTTACCCCGCCATTTTTCAACATACGTTGCACAGCTTCCTGCTCTGATATAATGCCGCCTTCTGCTCTATACCGGGCGCTGACAAGACGCCCCCAGCCCATTTGAGTACGGATATAGTTTTTGAAATGGTCTGCCGTAACTCCGGTTTGTGACAGCATTTCGGTCAATTGTGCGGTTGTCATGTGGTTCCGTTCGGCAAAGCCAAGAAATGCTTTATTAACTTCGTCATCGCTCACATTAATATTGCGCTTTTTCATTTCGACGCGTTTGAGCATTTCTTCAACGAGTTCATCTTTTGCCTGAGCGTTCAGATTGCCGGTTTTTCTTTGCAACTTTAGGAACGCAGCACGTCTTTGAATATCATAATTCGTAATGGCATTGCCATTTACGATAACGGCAACAGCGGTTTGCGCCGTCCCCTGAGCCTGAGGTGTACGCGGGGCACAAAAAGCATCTGTTGACAGCAAAGTTACGCCCATTATTGATGCCGTTATCAATGCAAGTGAGCTGTTTTTCATTTTTTTCATTGTACTTAGCTTCCGCTTTTTTGCCAATTTGTTCAATTTTGCCAGTTTTACCAATATTTACCAATATTAACTTACGGTATTCCCTATATCATAAAAATGATATTTTACAAAAACGACATCCAACGTCAGCAAATTTTTACATGGCTTTGCCTATATCAGCAACCGTACGGAAGGATAGAAGAAAGCCAAATGTATGCTTTGGTTCATTTTCCCAAGGATTACGTGTTTGTTGATAGCCAAGATTGAAACCGAAGCATTCGTCAAGATAGTTCAAGCCGGTTCCCAGCCTGACAAACGTGTCTGAAACCAAATCATAACTTGAATTGGCATGAACCGACCAATGTTCGGTAAATTTATAATTGCCCTGCAGGCTAACTTCCTGACGATCCTGTGCGTAACCATAATCAGGTTGCCTCTGGATATACGTATATTGTGAAGCAAGTAAGACACGTGCCCATGCCTGTGACGCTTCAATTTCACCACGACGCATCGAAGCACTTTCCTCATCGAACCGTCCGCGCGTTGCAATGGCAAAGCCATGCTCGTTACTTGCACCAACCATCGCAACATAATCAGAGCGTGCAGTTTCAAGACCGGAATCTGCACCAACACTAACAAAATCTTTGGCGTTATAGGAGTTTTTGCCAAAAATCTGGAAAGATTGGCCGGCTAAACCATAAAGTGTCCAACCATTATCAAAATTACCGGAATAACGCAGACCGACATTCGAGCGCGTACCACCCTCGACACGATCATAACCGGAAAATTTATCACGTTCGAATAAAGTTGTTGCATCAAAAACAAAGCTTTGCGCATCTTCATTGGGTAAGTGTCCGGTATGTTGTTCATTATTACGAATGAACATTTGCGCGATAGGTTCGATAATGTGGGTTGAATTAGCAGCGGTAAAAAGCAAAGGATAGCGCAGTTCCAGACCTGCGGTGGCAATGCCGCGGAAGGCATCTGAATCGATATCCATTTTGCTATAGGTATCATCATTAATATAGCCGCCATAGCGACCATGGGCATTTGTCGAAATTCCGTCACCACGCATGGCGAAAATAGGTGTGAAGACGAGGCCGCCCTGACTTATGAGACTTCTTTTCCATTCAACATCAGAGGTCAGACGAAAATTAGTGCCCGAGATACCGGCAAGTCTGGCTGATTCAAGAGGCCGTCCCTGCCAGTCAGCAAAGGCAAAGTCAGCCTTGTCACGATAAATCGACTGAATATTGGTGTGGAAAGTAAATTCGCCACCATAAACCGATTCATCGGGTATAAACGAATAGTCAATTCGTGGAAGAACCCATGGCTGGCGCGTATAACGCTCACTTGGATTGTCTTTAAGCATCGAATCTTGCACTTCAAAATGATAAAAGCGCGTATCGAAATAATTTCGTCCGTCAAGACCGTTCAAATAGATTCGGGAACGGAAAACATCGTTCTTGTAACCTTCCAGATCGTAGGTTCGACTAAAATTCCGGTCGGACTGTGCGAGAATGTTCCAACCATAAGTCCAGCTTGAATTGATACGAAAATCACCTTTCGTTGCCAGCATGTAACGATTGTCATTTTTGCTATCAATTGAATCACGGTCGAAATCCTGCGGATTTACCTGATAAATATGGGCGAACCGGATATTATAAGTGCCCGTTTCCAGACGGTGGCGCCATTCGCCTTCCGTTAAAAGACCCTGACTGGTATATCCGGTGGCTGAAAGTGTAAAGTCGTAATTGGGTGCCAAATTCCAGAAATATGAATTACGAACGCCCAAACCAAGATCGTTACTGTAGACAAAATTGGGAGTGAGGAGACCCGTCTTGCGTTTGACTGTCGGATCCGGCATTTCAAAAACCGGAAACCATGCAACCGGTGTACCAAAAAACTCGAAATGGCTATCTTCAAAACGCATTGTCTTGGTTGCACCATTCCAGAT
>NZ_CALYQK010000048.1 GCF_945285465.1 uncultured Bartonella sp.
CGAACCGGGTATTGAAGGTCTTATCCATGTTTCAGAAATGAGCTGGACCAAGAAAAATGTACATCCGGGAAAAATTCTTTCAACCTCGCAGGAAGTTGAAGTTGTTGTTCTTGAAGTTGATCCGTCAAAACGGCGTATTTCTCTGGGTCTGAAGCAGACGTTTGAAAATCCGTGGACGGCTTTTGCCAACAAATTCCCTGTTGGCTCGGTTGTTGAAGGCGAAGTCAAGAACAAAACGGAATTCGGTCTTTTCATTGGCCTTGAAGGTGATGTTGACGGTATGGTTCATTTGTCGGATCTTGATTGGAACCGTCCGGGTGAGCAGGTTATCGAAGAATATAACAAGGGCGATGTTGTCAAAGCTGTTGTTCTTGATGTTGATGTCGACAAAGAGCGCATTTCCCTTGGCATCAAGCAACTTTCCGGCGATAAAGTCGGCGAGGCCGTTGCTGCCGGTGAATTGCGTAAAGGTGCTGTTGTGACCTGCGAAGTTACAGCAATCCATGACAATGGTATTGATGTAAAATTGGTTGACCATGATCTGGAAACAACAATTCGCCGTTCCGACTTGTCGCTTGATCGTGACGAACAGCGTCCGGAACGCTTTACTGTTGGTCAGAAGGTTGATGCACGCGTTACCGCATTCGACAAGAAGTCACGGAAAATCACCGTTTCTATCAAGGCACTCGAAATTGCCGAAGAAAAAGAAGCTGTTGCCCAATATGGCTCTTCAGATGCCGGTGCATCGCTTGGCGATATTCTGGGAGCTGCATTGAAGAAGCAAGAACAAGAATAGTTTATATGTGAAAACCGCATATTATTGCGGCACTCATAAAACCAACGAAAACCCGTCTCTTGTCAGGCGGGTTTTTATTATTTTATTGCAGAAATTTTAGTTTTTTAAAGAACCGGAAATTATTTTCGGGTGCCGGTTGTCTGGTGAAATAAACCCTATGAGAAAAGCAGCTTTTGTCGTGACGATGATTGGATTGCTCCGGATGGGGGGCGCGTGCTCTCCCATTGATGGATAATCGCATAATATCCGTGTGGTGTGTGGGTATCAGCGCAACATATGCTTGTTCAGCATTTGTCTTATAAAGTTTGGTTCAAGAATTGGTGTGTTTTACGGCGAAGGCAATAGTGGCAAACAATATGGTTTTGCTCCGTTATATTCCGCCTGATAGGCAAGGGTTTTAGGAAAAACCGCCCTGTTATCTTGAAAAAACAATACGTGAATAAACACGGTGACCAGTGTTGGTCGGAAGGTTTTATTGGCAGGACGGATCAGCCGTTGGTGATGAGCGGGCAAAAACTATGCGCGCCAGCCTTTAAGACCTTTGTCCGCTATCCGACATGCCCTTTCAAAAAGAAAAAATATTAGTCGGGCAGCTGCAACAAGGCGCAAAATTATATGAGTATCTTTTTCCTCGGGTCAATTAATCCAAAACACAATAGGCAAGAGCATCCTTAAATTAAAACAAGGAACGAGACAGTCTATGGAAGCGGCGTTCAATCTTAACTATGGCCGTTCCATATTTCGGTATAAGGTATAAGTGGCAAGCTAATAAAACGCCACTGTCGGCTTCACCCGTCGAAAAGATAATGCCGGGATCAGCCGCTTGAAAATATCGTTGAAACGCGAAAGTTATGTCTTTTTTTCAGGATTTTTAAATTTTTTCGTCAACTCGACCGCATTGGCGAATAACAGCATTTCAATATCGTGTGCATCAATACCGTTTCCGATTTTCTCAACCAATTTGTCTAATATTTCAAGATAATGCCTATAGAAATCTATTTTTGCACCGTTTTGCCAAATTGTCTTAAGTGATTTTCGCATTTCATTTGACCGGATTATATCTGTATTTCTGCTGGATAGGTGCGGAAAATAAATTTTATCATCGACATCATAAATTATTTGCAATGAATTCAAGGCAGAAGCAACGCGCGCATCGTAAATAGAAAATTTTTGAGGATTTCTTATTGACAAGGCTTTTGACCACGACGAAATTCCTTTCGCTTTTCTTGCAATGATGTCGTCTTCATTAGAAAGAGCATATTTTTTTATAACTTCCGTTCCGTTTGTTTTTATCCCGCCCCAATTGCTAATATACCATGTTATAATATCTATTTTTTCATTGTCGTCGCACGATGAAAAATGCTGGCTCAAACATGAACGCAATTTTTTATTTTGAAGATACAAATTTTCATTCGGATGGCGGACGATAGAAACAGGAAGATATTCATAATTTATTTTCCAGGAATATTTATCCGGTAACAGCGAAATGTTCTTTGTCGTGTAATCCAATAGAGCATCAATTAAACGCAAGCTGTTTCTCCTCGATTTGGTATTTATCGGTGATGGAAAATACGATGTGAAATTTATTTTCTCAAAATATAAAACCGTTTTTTTGAAAGAAACAATATCTTAATGGTTAAATTGTCGTTTATCTATATTAAAACAGGTATTTTTTATAAACAATTATTTAGCGCCACCCGTGCATTTATGAGTAGATTCTGATCGGTTATGATAAATTGTTCCAAAAATCCATAATACGCATGGGCGACATTACTTTTAATTTGCAGGTTGTCGACGTGGAATGAATTTCGATCAAGTTTTTTAATATTCAACGTTAAGCTCACCATTCCAAAGTCGATATCAAAGGAATATAAACTCCTGTCAAAAGTCAGCCCAAACATATTAATTTCGGTCATGCTATCGCGCATTTCTAGATACCAATTGGGATCAAGAACGGCAGGTGTTTTGAATTGGAATTTAATTCGTTTTTTGGTATCGCAAAATCGCATTGTGGTTGTTTTCTCGTCATTAGTTTTTGAAAAAGCAACAACGCCATTTTCATATGCTTCACTTTTCCACGGCGTGAGTAAATAAGGATTCCATCGAACACGATAGGCATCAAGCTCAATGTCATTCAAAAAATGAATATCATTCGGTTTAACGGCAGAAGAGGTAGCCACGAAGCGAGGGTCGATGTTCATTGCAACAGTATAATTTATAAGACCGGACAGCATTTGTTGTTCACCAACCAGATCATTTGCGCTGAAGTATCTCATATCAGGTTTTAACAGCGCATAGCTGTAATAGAATTGGTGTACGCCAATTTGGCCGGATAACTCGTTTCGCACGACTCCACCTAAAAAAGCCCACGCACATGCCGAGGCGCAGACAGTATCATAATTAATCTTTGATTGTCCCGAACCATCTGGAACTGTTTTAGCAACCGAGGTTTGCAGGCCCAACTGTCTTATGCGATACCCTGATCGCAGCCCTGCAACCAAATCGCCGCCTAGAGAATTAAAAACAATAGGTTGTCCGTAAGCGATGGGAGAGCTTGCATAAAAATTATCAAAATCAAAAGGTGTTGACGATGTAATCTCGCCTTCAGCGGCAACCCAGCTACATCCGGAACAATTACCGCCAGTTTCTTTAAATTCAAAAGTCAACGGTGCTGCCTGAGCATTGCTGACCAACAAATAAATGCAAAGATAAATATCAGGATATGAGCCATTTTTCGTTTAATCAAATAGTTGCGCTTTTGAACCGTGATGAAAATAATAGAAAAGTTTTGATATAGAAGTACAATATCTGTTATTTAAAGCATAAGTTAATGCCGGTTCCAAGTTTATTTATAAAATTTGTAAGTAGAGTATGGGAGCCGACGCTGTTTTGCGAAGTAGCGTTATGATGATACATCAGAACTTCTGGTCCTCTCGGGTGTGGAAGATGGTTTTTCCTAAAAAAGCGTTGCCCGAGCGGGAAACGCAGGGTTTTTCGCTGCCGTTTTTGCCATTTACTAAAAGAATGGCGTGTTTTTGCCGTATTAAATGATTGTTGGCGGATAGAACGGCGCCAATAAAATAGGACGAGTTCAACGAAAATAGGGACAGAAAAATAAAACTCGCGAAAATGCTACTTATTCAAAACGTTCTTACAAGCGTTTATCAACAAGCGCGGAAGCAATAGCAATTTAAGCGGAACATAAATCGCTGTTGCTTGTTTCCAACTGGTTCGACCATTGCTTTGCTACCAAAACGCCAAGCATTTTATCGAAAAAATTAATAAATGAAACAAGGCGGAAATAAAATTATTCCCGCGGGTGCCCACGGGAATAGCTCAATGTGTCTATATAAGATTCTTCTATATAAGATTCTAATGTGGTAACATACGATCTTGATATCTTTAGGAAGGTTTAACCTTCTGTGCTTTTTCCTGCTCTTCGGCAACACGTTTTTGGAAAAGTCCGGCAAAATCGATTGGGTCGATTAACAAGGGTGGAAAACCGCCATTTCGTGTTGCATCGGCAACGATCTGTCGGGCAAACGGGAACAGCAAGCGCGGGCATTCAATAAACACGAGCGGCATAACGTGTTCTTGAGGTATGTTCTTGACACGAAAAACACCGCCATAAACCAACTCGACGTTGAAAAGCATATCTTTACCTTCACCAGCTTTGGCAGAAAGTGTCAATACAACATCATAATTATCATCTTCCATTGGATTGGCGTTGACGTTGATGCCAATATTAATTTCCGGTGCTTTTTCGCGTGGTCGCAATGCGTTGGGCGCATTGGGGCTTTCAAAGGAAAAATCCTTGAGATATTGGGTGAGAACCGTAAATACCGGAGCCTCACCATTTTGTTTTGCATCGCCTTCGGCCATAATAAAAACCTTCTACTATCGGCGGAATAAGCCCGCCGTCATGGGTTAAAGATACTAAGGGCTAGCATGCCACATCCATTGTTGCAATAAAAGGGGCGCTGCATTCACTATTTTTCTCCCCTCATTCAGTTTAAACGTTTCTGATCGTCATCTTTGCGCCATGGTGAGTGTTCGGGATCGGCTGAATGGTAGTCATCCGGGTCTAGATCAATTATCTTTTTGTCGTCCTTTTTGAAATCATCTTGACGAAAATCGGCCTCGAAAGTGGTATGGAAGGTCATTTTTTTCGATATATAGCGCCAGACAAGGTCGCGTATCTGCGGTATAAATAATAAAATCCCGATAATGTCGCTTACAAAGCCCGGAATAATGAGAAGGATAGATGCCAAAATCAACAAGGCACCATGGGCGAGTTCACGATTGGGCACACGTCCGGCGGCAAGTTCTTGTTGCATTTTGGCAAGCAGGCTAATTCCTTGTATGCGTAAAAGAATGAATCCGGCAACCATTGAAAGGATAATCAGCGCCAATGTCGCCATAACGCCGATTTCCTTTCCGACAATGATGAAACCGGCAATTTCGATAAAAATAAAGATAAGCACAACGGAACCGGCAATGTTTCGCACCGGGTAATAGATTTTTCTCACGAATGGCATCCTTTCTATGGCTTTTTATGGCTTATCCTGCATAATAGCATAATCCCTTCTTTAAATAGGAAAAGAAAAGCAATATTTGAATGATAGCGTTCCTTGTTCTATATATTTAACTAAACACATCAGCACCGCTATGCGGTGCTGGTTCCCTTTTTGTTGTTGGAGATTGGCCGAGCAGATGGATTTCGACATTGTACTGGTGATCGCTCTTGTTGTTGCTGTCGTTGTTTTTTTGCAGCTACGCAGTGTGTTGGGAAAAAGAACCGGTTTTGAAAGACCCCCCTTCGACCCATATTCGCGTGAGACCGGTAAAGCGGATAAAAATAAAGAAATAGATAATGTCATCGCTTTGCCGAAACCGCAGGCAAAAGCGCCGGACGATTTTTCCGATATTGATGCGGTTGCCCCGCAAGAGACCGAAATCAATAACGGCTTGCGTGCTATCCGTAAGAAAGATCCGTCATTTTCGCCGCAGTCTTTTTTGGATGGCGCACGGGTCGCCTATGAGATGGTTGTAACAGCCTTTGCCAAGGGCGACAAAAAAACGCTGAAATCACTTTTGTCGGACGATGTTTATGCCGGTTTTTCTACGGCGATTGATGAGCGCGATAAAAAAGGCGAGACTGTCGATTTTACTTTTGTCGGCATTGATAAAATTGAATTTGTCGGGGCGCAAATGCACAATAATGACGCTCAATTGACCTTACGTATCGAGAGCGAGATTATTTCTGCAACCTATGATGACGAACACAAGATTGTTGATGGTGACCCGCAAGCGATTGCCGAAATCAAGGATATCTGGACTTTTTCCCGCGATATTCAATCTCGTGATCCCAATTGGATCGTTATCGGGACAGAAGACGGCAATTAGAGCGTTACAAATTATTCAAACCGCAAGAGTTGGTTGCGTAGACGAAGGTTAAATAATGATGGCTCGACAAAAAGATCGAGAACATGATGATTGGCTTCGGCAAGAAGATCGCATCTTATGGGACAGAGTGCGCAGTACTGCCATTCCCTTAAGAGAAGAGGAGCGCCTGAATGTCGATAAAAAGGCCGTTCCAGCGTTATTTTCTATGCAACTTGCTAATGCGGACAAACGCCAAAATGGCGCAGATGATAGTTTTATAGGTGCAAACCGGAAACAATCGCCATTACAACTTTCGCCATTTGACAGGTCTACCTATCGGAAAATTTCAAAAGGCCGGCTGGAAATTGAAGGGCGGGTAGATCTTCACGGGCTTTATCGCGATGCCGCTTATACGCTTCTTTTCAATTTTTTGAAATCGGCACAGCATAACGGATTGCGTCACGTGCTCGTTATCACGGGAAAAGGACTGTCACTGGGCAGCGAAGGTGTTTTGCGGCAGGTCGTTCCGCATTGGCTGGAAACATCGCCTTTCCGGCAAATAGTATCGTCATTTGATGATGCGCCGCGCAATCACGGCGGTAAAGGGGCGCTTTATGTTCGCATCCGTCGGCCGTTGAAAGCACGATAAAATCAGCTACCTCAGCTTGGCAAGTGTAGCAAGCTGTTGTTGTCACACGAACAAACGCTAGGACGTTTGGCAAGATTGGAATTGAAAACGGTCATATTTTGTTATCCGATAAAGCAAGACTGCTAAAAAAGTTTTTCAAGATCGTCGAGCTTGCTGTTTACAAACCAGCCATAATAGTTTTCTTGGGGCAATTTTATTGGCTCGCCATGTGCAATTGCCCGTTTGTTTTCTTCCGCCAATGCGCGCGCGCGCGCTTCCGCGCCACCTGTATTATAAAGTGTCGCCGTCAGACCCGGATTACCGGAAATATCAAAATCGGCAATCTGGCGATAGACATCAATTGATTGGCGGATGGTTGCCGCAATATAAGGAATGGTCTGGTCGGGATCCATAATGGTTTTATAGACTTGCCCGCCATTTTGGGCCGAAAGTTTCGGCAGACCCGAGATACGATTGACACGGTCGGACATCATCAGGGCCGTTAACGGGTTGACCTGGCCGAGCCCGAAGGTCTGTCCGGCAAAAAAAGGCTGGAAAAATACAGCACTAAAACGGTTGTTCGGATATTTTTTGCCATTTACGGTTTTGCCACGAAAATTCTTATCCCAAATCGTCTCCCGACATGTCCACAACCGGTAGCTGTCGCTAAAGCCACTGCACGAAGAAAACTGTGGGCGGTTGACAAAGTCTGTTACATCTTCACCCTCATAGGAAAACTTCACTCCTTGATTGAGATAGGACATGCCCTTGACGTAATAGGTTTGCAAACGGTCATAGACATCGACGTTATAGGTATGCTCACCCACAATAGCCCCGGCAATGTGAACCGGATTAATTCCGTAATCTTTTGCGGTGGTAACGATACGTGCCCTGAGTTTATTGTCGGTCTTCAACAGGTTATAGATTTTGGCATATTTTGCCGCATAACTGGTTGAAAGCTCGCGCGTACGTTTTGCCGAAGCACCCGGAACAGCCGGTTGTTCGTTATTGCGGTTGCCAGCGGGCACAGTGGTCACGCCGTGAGCTGTTCCCGAAAAGAATAAAGACAATGTAACGACCAGAAAAAGCTTTTTAAACGTCGATTGCACGTGCTTACCTTATCTAAAATTACCGTCCATCCATTGTCATATAAAACACAAAAAAAAGAGTCGATAGAAAAATGACAGCCGGCAATTGATATTATTTATCAAAGCGCATTATCGGCCACGCAAAAAATCAAAAAAGGAGCGTTTTTTTTGTGGCGGCGTTTGTGATTGCATACCGACATCGGCCTGAGGACGCGGTGTCCAATAATCATCGTTGTTATTGGGTTCAGCTGGTGCGGGTGGATAGGGCACAGATGAAGGCTGGTCGCTTCCCGGCAAAATGTCGGAGCCGCCGGGAACAGCATTTTCAAGATCATAATTGCCCGGAAGCATCGACACCGGCAGCGATTTTTCAGCAATCGTCATATAGGCTTTCCACGCCTGCACCGGTAGCGAGCCGCCTGAAATTTTTTTCATTGGGTGGCCATCATCATTGCCAAACCAGATGCCGGTGACATAATCAGTCGTATAGCCGATAAACCAGGCATCACGAAAATCCTGGCTTGTACCGGTTTTTCCGGCTGCCGGACGATCAATGGCAGCGCGTTTTGCCGTTCCGTTTTTGACCGTCTGCTCGAGCATAGCGTTCATCATGCCGACAATATCGGGGTTAATAACGCGATTGGCAGTAATTTCGCCAAAATCATAAAGCGTTTTACCTTCCGTATCTTCGATATGCGATATAAGGCGTAATTGCGGTTTATAACCACCATTGGCAAAAGGCACGAAAGCACCGGTGAGTTCCAGTAAAGTTACCTCAGACGTGCCAAGTGCTATGGATGCATTGTCGGACAGTGCCGAATGGATACCGAGACGATGGGCAATTTCAATGACTTTGTCGGGCCCCACTTCCATAATCAGTTGCGCTGCAACAGAGTTTAACGAATGGGAAAGCGCAGTGGCGAGCGTTACTTCTCCCATATATTTGTCACCATAGTTTTTCGGAGTCCATTTTCCAATTTTGACGGGTGCATCATTGCGAACAGAATTGGGGGTGCGACCGGCTTCCAATGCGGCAAGATAAACAAACGGTTTGAAGGTCGAACCGGGCTGTCTTTTTGCATCTGTGGCCCGGTTGAATTGGCTTTGTGCATAGTCCACACCGCCGACCATAGCACGGATAGATCCGCTTTTATCAATGGAAACGAGAGCACCCTGACTGACATCACGTTTTTCACCATTGTCGCCAATCTGGCTGCGAATGGCGTCTTCGGCCGCTTCTTGCAATGTCATGTCGAGCGTTGTTTCAACAACAATATCTTTATCGGTCTCGCCAATAAGAAAAGGTAATTGGGCAACAACCTGATCGGCAACATAGTTTTCCGAACCGGTCCAGTAGGATTGCGCCCTTACCATTGGTTCAGCCTCGGCCATAGCAACTTGTGTATCACTGACCATGCCTTGTTCTTTCATTGCGCCAAGAACAAGCTTGGCACGATCATTGGCAGCCTTTGGATCGCGCGCCGGTGACAAACGGGAAGGTGCTTTAAGCAGTCCGGCCAATGTGGCGGCTTCAATCAAATTGACGTCTTTGGCTGATTTTCCGAAATAGCGACGGGACGCAGCTTCAACGCCGTAAGCTCCCGAACCCAGATAAACGCGATTCAAATACATTTCGAGAATTTGATCTTTGCTGTATTTATGCTCCAGCCATAATGCCAGAAGTGCTTCCTGTACCTTTCTTTCCAGTGTTCTGTCGGGGGAAAGAAACAGGTTTTTAGCCAATTGCTGCGTCAGTGTCGATCCACCCTGTTTGCTGCGGCTATGGATGATATTCGTTACCATTGCCCGGCCAACGCCAATCGGATCAACGCCATAATGATCGTAGAAACGACGATCTTCAATAGCGACTACGGCTTTTGGTATAAAAGGGCTCATTTCACTTAATGAAAGTGCTTCGCCGCCGGTTGTACCGCGATTGGCAATGAGAAGGCCATTACGGTCAATAATGCGCACATTAGGCGGGCGTTGCGGTATATCCCAGGTCGAAGCTTGTGGCATTCTGAGTGCAACATAGCCGACATAACCCGCAACAGCGATCCCCCCCCAGATAGCTAACAGAAAACACCACTTAATCAAGCGCAAGAAAATCCCGCGTTTTTTTCTGGTGGCTCTGTTCTTGCCCTTGGATGAACGAAAACCTTTTTGTGGCGGCAAAGCGCGGTCATTTTCGGTCACACGCATATTAACCGGCTCCCGTCAGGCAATATCGGATTATAGGACAAAAACAAAACATCAAAACATCTGCATAATCAGTAGAAAACCGCAATGATCTAAGCTTTAATTGTGGCAGTTTAACGAAGAGTAAATCTTTCCCGTCAACAAAACAAAATACGCGACACATCATAACAGCCACACCGGCGGTGTTCATGGATGTCAATATTGGTTGTATACTTTTATCGTCAATTGTGGCGAATGCCACTCAAGGAAAAATCGGGTTAAGGCAAAGAGCTATTTTTACGCCCCCAACCGTTTGTCCGGGTGTCATCTATCAAATTTCTTGACCTGACGGCAAGTCGCGCCGCAATAAGCCCGAGCCTGCTTTACGACACGAAAGCGCAAAAACACGAAATTGAATGGTTTGCGATCGTTTTTATGGCTTGGCAATTTGTGTCTTTTGTTAGCCGGACTTGCCATCAGGCACGATAAACATTGTTTGGGTGTTACTTGTGTTGGCTGCACAGCTCCTGTGGTTTGAAGCGGTAAACAGTGGAACAGAACTCGCATTTTACAATAATCTCGCCATTTTCGGTGCTGTTTTCGAGTTCTTTTTCCGAAAAACTTTTCAAAACATTCTCGATTTTTTCGCGCGAGCACGCGCAGTGTTCGCGAATTGGCGTAGCGTCAAAAACACGTACACCATGTTCGTGAAAAAGGCGGTAAAGCAACCGTTCGGCACCGACTTGCGGATCGGTCATTTCAGAACTTTCAACGGTTTGCACCAATGCTTGTGCTTCTGTCCAGTGATCGAGGTCGCGCTTTTCATCGGCTTTCTTTTCCGATTTTTTATCAAGAGATGAATCGGGCAAATGCTGGACAAGCAGTCCGCCGGCCCGTAAACTTTGCCGTGCTTTGCCATTTTCATCACGGTCAAAAAGGGTTGCCACAGCAAGGCGTATTTCAGTCGGTATCTGTTCGGATTGTTTAAAGTAGTTGCGCGCTATTTCTTCCAGGCTTGAACCATCAAGGGCAACAATGCCCTGATAGCGTTGCATATGCTCGCCCTGATCGACGGTTAGTGCCAAAGTTCCTTGGCCAAGGAGTTCTTCAGGGGCATCATGACTGGCGGCAATTGCATCGGCAAGCTTCTTTTCATCAAATCGTGCATAGGCGCGAAGATCAGACGGGGTCTGGAAATCGCATACCAAGAGATTGACCGGCCCGTCAGAACTGGTCTGCAAGATGAATTTTCCGTTAAACTTTAAAGACGTCCCTAAAAGTACCGTCAGTACCATGGCTTCAGCTAAAAGTTTTGCCACCGGTTCCGGATAATGGTGACGCGACAAAATCGTATCAACCGAATTTCCTAGCTGAACGGCGCGACCGCGAATATCCAACCCTTTTACAGCAAAAGGGACAACCGCATCATCGCCGGCAAAATTGAAATCACCAAGACTGGGGCCGTTTTTTTCTTGTTCCGATTTATCGTTTGGACTTGTTTGTTTGGTCAAAAATGTGTTCCTTAAAAAAATTAGAGTCTGAATAAAGTATGGTTTGCCATCGCCGCGCAGCTTTCGAAAGCGGTTCTTTGGCACGCGGTATCAAAAACGGTCAAAGGCGAATTACGCTTCATCGCGTCAGCAATTGAATATGTGGTCAAACCATTTAGAACTGGCTTTATAGATAAGTATTATTTTGCTGCCTGCAAGCACCATTCAAGCACTGCCTTTTGGGCATGCAAGCGATTTTCCGCCTCATCAAAAACAACCGAATGTGGCCCGTCAATAACTGCATCGACAACTTCTTCGCCGCGATGGGCTGGCAGGCAATGCATGAAGAGCGCATCGGGCTTGGCAAGCGCCATCAAGTCTTCATTTACCTGATAAGGCTGGAACACCTTGGTGCCGCGGGCGCGAAATTCCTGCCCCATGGAAACCCAAGTATCAGTGACGATGCAATCGACATTCTTGGCGGCCTCCTGCGCATCATTGGTGAGCGAAATATCCGCCCCGCGTTGACGCGCCCAATCAACATATTTTTGCTGCGGTTCGCTGCCCTGCGGTGTGGAAATTCTTAATTTAAAACCAAAAAGGGCAGCCCCTTCAATTAAAGAATGGAGGACATTATTACCATCCCCCATCCAGGCAAAGGTTTTTCCGGCAATTGCACCACGATGTTCTTCAAACGTCATAATGTCAGCCAAAATCTGGCAAGGATGTGTGTCATCAGTCAAGGCGTTGATAACAGGGACATCCGAATATTCGGCAAGCTCCAACATACGGGAGTGGGCGGTGGTGCGGATCATGATAATGTCGACAAAACGAGATAGCACACGAGCTGTGTCGGCAATTGTTTCGCTGTGGCCAAGTTGCATTTCCGAGCCTGTGAGCATGATTGTCTCGCCGCCAAGCTGGTGCATGCCGACATCGAAAGAAACTCGCGTTCGCGTTGACGGCTTTTCAAAAATCATCGCCAGTGTTTTGCCGATGAATGGTTTTTCGCCGTGGCCTTTTTTGAGTGCCTGCTTCACTTTTTTGGCATGCTCGATAATTTGGCGCGCCGTTTCAGGAGTGAGTATAGAAAGATCGGTAAAGTGGCGACTATTTTTCGTCATCATATCAAGCCTATTTTTGTTTATGGGCATCAGAAACGTTCTCGACAGCCTTTTCAATACGGTGAAGACCATCGCGAATTTCATCTTCGGTAACAGTCAGCGGCGGCAATAGTCGAATGACATTGTTGCCGGCACCGACACCCAATAGTTTCTCATCCCGCATTGCCGCAATGACTTCGCCATTTGCAACGACGCATTTCAGCCCTGTCAAAAGTCCGATACCACGAAGTGATTGAACAACATCGGGGAACCGGTCAATAATGGATGCTAGCCCTTGTTTGAAAAGATTGGCCATAGCATTGACATGATCCAGAAAACCATCGGCCAGCATTACATCCAGAACAGCATTTGCCGCAGCCATTGCAAGAAGATTGCCACCAAATGTCGAACCATGGGTTCCCGGTGTCATGCCTTTTGCCGCGTCGGTTGTGGCAAGACAGGCTCCTATGGGAAAACCGCCGCCAAGACCTTTTGCCAAAGACATTATATCCGGCTTGACGTTCGACCATTCATAGGCAAAAAGCTTTCCCGTGCGCCCCATGCCGGTTTGCACTTCGTCAACAATAAAAAGCAAATGATTTTCGTCGCATAGACGGCGCAGAAGTTGCATGAATTCTTTCGGTACCTGACGCAATCCGCTTTCGCCCTGAATAGGTTCAATGAGTATTGCTGCACTATTGTTACCAATAGCGGAGCGCAAAGCCGCCTCATCATCAAAAGGAACCGGAACAAAACCGGCAGTCTTCGGGCCAAACCCTTCAAGGTATTTTTCCTGTCCACCGGCAGCAAGCGTTGCCAATGTACGTCCGTGAAATGCCCCCTCGAAAGTAATGATTTCATAACGTTCGGGATGACCGTTCACATATTGATAGCGACGTGCAGTTTTGATGGCGCATTCCAAAGCTTCGGCCCCCGAATTGCAGAAAAAAACCTTGTCGGCAAAACTATTGTCACAAAGCCTTTTGGCAAGGCGCTCCTGTTCGGGCGATTGGAAAAGATTTGACACATGCCAAAGCTTGTCGGCCTGCTCTTTGAGAGCTGCAACAAGCTTCGGGTGGTTATGACCGAGAGCGTTGACCGCAATTCCGGAGGTAAAATCAAGATATCGTTCGCCATTTTCAGAGATCAGCCATGCACCATTTCCTCGCGTAAAGCGCAAACCGATACGGGCAAAAGTATCGTAAAGCGGTTGCGCAGAGTTTTGTGTCATTGCTAAGTCTCCTTTTTGTCTTTCAAATCGGGTATCAGAAAATTGGTGAACCAACCTCGTGATACTATTGGAACAATGATATCCTTGTCTTTTATAACGAAGCGTTAGTTTAAAAAAACGTCGGATTTTTTTTAAAAAAAATATCAACAGCACCGTTGTTGCCAACGATGCGGTCAAAATAAGCCTCTTTCAATATCCCGCCTGTTGAATAAAAAGTCAATTGATGCCATTTTAACACCATAATCAATTACTATCTTGCAAATTTCAATTTGTTTGTCAGAGAAACATTAATTTTTTAAAAAAACTGATTCGCAAGTTGGGGAAAACGTTTTAAAATGCCTATATAATAACTGCAGACCCTTGTCATAGAGTTGCAGCATATTGTAGTTTGAGTAAACTAGGACATTTTCGTTCTGTCGGGTAATTATCATAACAAATATGGCCATGTTGCGCTTTTTAGTGCGCAGTTGGATTCCGGCAATTTGAACAAAATGGCGCAGTTAATCATCATCTTGCCCGTAAAACGGGCGTGTAAAGATAGAGATAAAAGAACGGAGTGCCGGTATGAACTGGACAGATGAACGTGTTGAACTTTTGAAAAAG
>NZ_CALYQK010000049.1 GCF_945285465.1 uncultured Bartonella sp.
GACCATTGGACGGGCAGCCAGAAATGTTGACGGGCGGGTCATCCTTTATGCCGACAACAAAACCGGCTCAATGGAGCGAGCATTGGCTGAAACCGGACGCCGGCGTGAAAAACAACAGGCTTATAATATCGAACATCATATCACGCCACAGAGTGTGAAGAAAAATATTGCCGATATTCTTGACTCTGTCTATGAGCGCGACCATGTCCGTGCCGATATTTCCGATTTTGCCCAAGCTGGCAATATGGTTGGCAACAATCTGTCTACCCATATCGAACACATGGAAAAATTGATGCGCGATGCCGCTGCCGATCTTGATTTTGAAGAGGCGGCACGGCTTCGCGACGAAATCAAACGGCTGCAACAAACCGAGCTTGCCATTGCCGACGACCCGCTGACACGTAATGTCGAAAGAACGATCGAGAATGCGTCCAAGGCATCGGCAAAAAGCCTTTTTGCCAAACCCGATCTTGACCATATGGGGCCAAATATCGATGTCGGCGTTTTAAGAACCGATGAACAAAACGGTAAATTCAGGAAAAACAGTCTGGATGAAATGACGGTCAAACGCACCGAAATTCCAATGGGTAATAGCGTAAAACCGGTAAAGCGCGAACGTATCGGCTTGGGATCGTTTGAGGATCCGGTTGAAGTGGCGCGCAAACGCCGCCATCCGGGAAAAACCGGCCGACCCGGGCGTTAAAACGGGAGCAGGCAAAGATTATCATTCATTTGCCTTCGGCAAAAATGTTTTACCTTTACCTGCCCCATTCTGACAAACGCTTTTGCCAAATTTTTACAAAAGAAATCTAACGCAATTCAATGGAACAATGAAAATCTATCAACCAGATCTGGTAGGTAGAATTATGAGTTAATAACATATCCGTGATTATACCTGAGTTAAACTTTAAAAAATTCATCATTTAAAGAATAATTTACAAAAAGACTTGCAAAGTTAAATTTTTTAAAGCAAGCTAGATGTGTTCGGGCATTTTACGAACATTGGAAGACGAATAACAGGCGCTCCAGGACCGCTATAAGTCTTGGGCCAGTGATAACCGGTCGATAGAGTCAAAACCGGTGAAACTGGTAAAACTGGTAAATAGAGTGCTTTCCAGACTTCAAGAACTGCCTGCATGATGCCGTTTTACGCATGGTGCGTGGGCGGTTTTTTTAAAATTTAAACTGTATTTTTACAGCATGATGAATGAGGAAACATTCTATGGCACAGACCGGCGAAGTAAAATTTTTCAATAATGACAAAGGTTTCGGTTTTATCAAGCCGGATGATGGCGGCGCCGACATTTTTGTTCACATTTCTGCTGTTCAGGCTTCCGGCCTGACAGGGCTGAACGATGCCCAAAAAGTATCTTTTGATACGGAGCCGGACCGTCGTGGCAAAGGGCCGAAAGCCGTCAATATTACAATTATCGGCTAAATTCGGCTGAAAGCGACATCTCGCCGGTTTAAAACTGTTCGCGACAGGCGTTGGAACTGGCTTATGTTTGTGTCATTCCGGTTTTTAAAAGCCGGGTCTTCGGATCCGGCTTTTATGGTGCAATGCCAAAGCGGGCATCATACGTCCGTATAAAAAGACTGTTTTCGGCGATCTCAAGGTACGTGCGGCATCGGCTATTTCCGCAAAATGTTGGCGGCATCGGCTATTTTCGCAAAATTTTGAAAATTTTTGGTCGTTTTGTTACAAAAAAATATATTTTGTGATGGAAAAAAACAGATATTATCAGGTTTAAACATAATAAAGTCATAAGTCCTATTCAGGCTGCGTTCACAAATAATGATATAAGTTCATTTTCATGAATCGAATTCAAAGGAGTTCAGCCATGAAAAAATTTGCAAAAATGGCAATTCTATCTGTCGTATCGGCGGTAATGGTTGTAGCCCCGCTTGCAGGTGCATCAGCTCATGACCACCATTATTGGGGTGGGCCGGGCTATTGGGATGGCCCGCGCGACTGGGACCGTCACCATCATCATCACAACGGTCATGGCGATGCTGTGGCCGCTGGAGCTATCGGGCTGGCTGCCGGTGCAATTCTCGGCAGTGCCTTGTCACAACCGTCACAACCGCAGGTCATCTACCAGGCACCGCCACCGGTCTATTACCCGCCGGCACCACGCTATTATCCACCGGCACCAGCCGCTTATAAACCGGTTTATCAGCCATGGTCGCCGGGGTGGCGCAATTATTGTGCGAACAAATATCGCTCGTTCAACCCGCAGACGGGAACTTACCGTGGCATTGATGGTCTCAACCATTTTTGTAATGCCAATTAAAATAACGCGGATAAGACGGGATGCGCCGGATCTGACATACCGTTACCTCTCCTCGTGACGGATTGTCGTTTTGATCTGATTGCGCATACTGGTGATAAAAATAAAGGCATGAAACTGTTATTGTTTCATGCCTTTTGCTTTTACTGCTTTTTTAAACTTCGCCGCCTCTGTCGACTGTCAGATATCCTGCAAGAACTGGTTATGGCGTTTTTCTTCGCCAATGGTACTCATGTCGCCATGACCGCTGATAAAAACAACATCATCGCCCAAAGGCAGCACCTTTTCTTTTAGCGAACGCATAAGCTCGTCATGCGAACAGAAGGGAAAATCTGTCCGGCCAATCGAATTATGAAAAAGCACATCGCCGACAAGTGCCAGTTTGGCTTTGCTGTTGAAATAGACAACATGGCCGGGCGCATGGCCGGGCGTGTGAAAAACTTCAAACTGATGGCCGCCACAATCGACTATATCACCTTCATCGAGCCAGCGGTCGGGCACACAGTTGCGCACCCCCGCCATTCGATAATCATGCGCTTTTACCGTGAGATTATCCATTAACGGCTTGTCGGCAATGTTCGAGCCCAAAATCGGCACACCGAGTGCTTCTTTTGCTTCCATTGCCGCTCCGGCGTGGTCAACATGGGCATGGGTTATCCAGATTGATTCGACTTTGACACCCGTCTTGGCAATAGCCTCGGCAATACCTGGCCAATCACCACCGGGATCAACCAAAACACCGCGCTTTGTCGTCTCATCATAAAGCAAAGTGCAATTTTGTTGAAAAATTGTCACAGGTATAATTGTTGCATTGAGTTTGCCCATCATGTTTCCTTTAGCCGATAGTTTTTTTCCCACTATAATATATCAAGACAGATCTTTTCAAAAGATAACTGACATAGGTGAACTAAACCCCGGATATACAAAAAGATGGGTATACAAAACAATCAGCGCACAAAATAGTCGAATAGTATAATTTAAACCGGACAGAAACATCTAATTGCCTAAATTATGTTTTAGGCAACAATGGGCAGTCTCTCGACAGAGGAAGATTCTTCCGATAAAATAACTTCTCATGCGGAAATTGATACGATGACACCACAAAACAACAAACTTTCTGATGATGCTCCCCATCTTTTAGTTATTGACGATGACACCCGCATACGTAGCCTGTTGTCACAATATCTCGTTCAAAACGGTTTTCGCGTCTCTGTTGCGGCAAATGCCGATGAAGCGCGCCGCAAATTGAACGGGCTTGATTTTGACCTGTTGATTGTCGATGTCATGATGCCGGGAGAAAATGGAATTTCTTTGACGCGGTCGCTGAGACAAACAAAAACCGTTCCGATTTTGATGTTAACGGCGCTGTCGGAAACCGATAGCCGCATTGACGGGCTTGAAGCCGGTGCCGACGATTATTTGCCAAAGCCTTTTGACCCGCGCGAATTGTTGTTGCGAGTCAATGCCATTTTGCGGCGTGGCAGTGCTAGCGGGCAGCCGAAAATCGAGCAATTGGTGTTTGGTCCCTATACGTTTTCCATTGCCAAAAAGGAGCTGAAAAAATCGGGTGAAGTCATTAAACTTACCGATCGTGAACAAGAAATCATGGTTATTTTTGCCGAACATGCAGGCATTACCATTCCCCGCCATGAACTCGCCACCGGCGAAACCGAGGTTGGCGAGCGCACAATTGATGTCCAGATTAACCGCTTGCGCCGCAAAATTGAAAATGACCCCGCCAATCCTGTCTATCTGCAAACAGTGCGCGGTATCGGTTACAAGCTGTCGATCGAATAGGATACCCGGATGGCCGGGCCTATGAACAGTTTCGGGCGTTGGCTGGCAAAAGTAATGCCAAAGCGCCTTTATGCGCGCTCGCTCATTATTATCATTGCGCCGATGGTTCTGCTCCAATCGGTTATTGCCTATGTCTTCATGGAACGGCATTGGCAAATGGTGACAGAGCGTCTGTCGACTGCGGTTGTACGCGATATTTCAGCAATTATCGACATTATCGAAACCTATCCGCAGGACGACAATTACAACAATATTACCCGCATTGCCCAACAGCGTATGGGGCTTAACATATCCATTCTGCCACCGGATCCGCTGCCGCCGCCCGGGCCAAAACCGTTTTTTGCCATTCTTGACTATTTTCTGAGTGAAGAAATCACCCGTCAAATCAATCGGCCGTTCTGGATTGATACGGTGGGAGATTCCGACCTTGTGGAAATTCGCATTCGTCTTGATAACCATGTGTTGCGTGTCTTTGCCATGCGCTCGCAAGCCTATGCCTCGAATACCGGAATTTTCTTGAGCTGGATGATAGGCACGGCGCTTGTTTTGTTGATTATTGCCATTTTCTTTCTGCGCAACCAGATCAAGCCGATACAACAGCTTGCCACGGCTGCCGATAGTTTCGGGCGCGGGCTGCCAATGCCTGAAGGTTTTGAACCGCAAGGAGCAGAAGAAGTGCGCCGCGCCGGTACCGCTTTTTTGCGCATGCGCAAAAGAATCGAACGCCAGATTGAACAGCGCACCATGATGCTTTCAGGCGTCAGCCACGATTTACGCACCATTCTGACGCGGTTTAAATTGCAATTGGCTTTGGCACGCGGCAGTTTCGATACAGCACCACTTGAGCAGGATATTGCCGACATGCAGAATATGCTTGAAGGGTATCTGGCTTTTGCCCGCGGTGAAGGCTCCGAAAACATCGGTGAACTCGACCTTGCCGGCCTGATGGCCAAACTGGCAAAGGAAGCATCACTGCGCAATCGCGGTTTTACCTACCACATTGACGGCTCGCCCCTTGTCCAACTCAAACCAAAAGCATTTTCCCGTCTTGTTAACAATCTGGTTTCCAACGGTTTCCGCTATGCCGGAAACGTCGATGTCGCGATAGTCCACAGCAATGACGAGCTTATCATTACGGTTGATGACGATGGCTCGGGCATACCGGCCAATATGCGCGAGGAAGTTTTTAAACCCTTCTTCCGGCTTGACGAAGCGCGCAATCAGGACGCCAGCGGCACCGGTCTTGGCCTTTCCATTGCCCAAGATATTGCCCGCAGCCATGGCGGCAATATTGTACTTGACGACAGCCCGATGGGAGGCCTTCGGGTGATCGTTGAAATTCCGTTATAATATCCGATATAAAGAATGACGATGTATAATGAAAGAAAAACCCGCCAAGCTTTTAAATATATTTTTGTCGGGTACAATATCTCGAAATCCTGAAAGGAGAAGATTATGCCAGCCCGTTCAAAAGTCCAGCAAGAAGCCGCAGGTGCCGCATTGGCAGCAAAAGAAGGAAAAATACCGGTAAGTTCGCTCAAAGGCGCTTCAAAAAAGATGGAAGAATCCATGACTGAACAGCAATTGCGCGACTTTGCTGCAACAAAGCGCAAAGATTTGCCTGAAAGAAAAGGCAAAACCCGAAAATAAAATAGCGCCAAGCTATTTCAAAAATAGGCATTTTCTTTATTAAAAATGCCGCATTAACGCGGCATTCATGGGGTTTTTAAATAAACTTTCCGTTAAAATTCAAAACAGAAATTTCGTCAAAGTAAAAATTTCGGCAAAGTAAAAATTTTGACAAAGTAAAAATCCTGCCAATGCAGAATTTCTGCGTAAAAAGGCTGTTCGCCGCTGGAAAAAAACGCTATTTCAAGTTGAAGTTCTAAAATATACGCCCGCCAACCGGCACTTCCTTTGTCGGTTGCAGCAAGACGACATCGCCCTTTTCATCCGGCAGACCAAGGGTCAATACTTCCGAAATGAAGGGGCCGATTTGACGTGGCGGAAAATTGACGACAGCTAAAACCTCGCGTCCGACAAGCTCGTCCAATTTATAATGGACAGTTATTTGCGCAGACGAACGCTTGATACCAATATCTTTGCCGAAATCGATCTTCAATTTGTAGGCCGGTTTACGTGCCTGGGGAAAATCTGTTGCCTCCACTATTTTCCCGACACGGATGTCAACTTTCAAAAAATCATCAAAACTGATCTCGGCCATCAGCTCGCCCCCCCTCTATTTCAAGCGTTTCCCTTTGTTTCAAAAAGCGTAAACTGCAAGGCATTTTCAGCCGGAAGCGACGACCACGCCACCATTTGAAAAGCACTAAAATGCGTTTCACAAGCTTCCAGTGCATTTACCAGCAATGTTTCGACCTGCGCATCTGAAGGGCGCAATCCCCCCGATAGCAGCAAAGCTTGCCGGAAAATAACAGAGGAAGAATCTTCCCAAAAATCAAAATGGCCCATCAATAATTTTTCGTTAATAGCCAAAACCAGACGGAGAATTTCTTTTTTTCGCTGCTTGGAAACGGTTATGTCAAATGCGCAGGCAAGATGTAATGCTTCCTGATTTTCCATCCACGAAAAAGCAACATGGTAATTTGCCCAATGTCCTTCAACAGAAATAGTAATTTCATCTTTGGCTGTGCGTTCAAATGACCAGTCATGTCCATTGGCCACCTGTTCGATCAAATCGACAGGGTGGCGATCACTTTCCAAATTGCCTATGGCAAGCCTCATTTCATTCCTCTATTTTAAAAACTGGCCTCGTTTAAAAAAAACAAAAGCCGTCATCACAATGTTGCCATTGCGATCCAAGTTGCCCGCACAATACAATAAACGCATAAAAACGCTGACCCACTAGAATACTAAAACCGCAAAACGAACCAAGCATTTCTGCTTCGCTCCATTTGCGAATCATCTATTGTTTTCAGTGTATTGATCTGAATGAAGAGTGCTAGCCCCCCTGATTCAAAAAGCTGCTTACGACAAAAAAAACGGGTCGGGAATAAAAGCCCGACCCGTCCTAACAGATTCTGGATTAACAGTTTTTCCGACTTATTCACAGCCTAGAAAAACTGGGGATTATTTTTTCTTTTCGTCCTTTTCGTGCGTCGAATGCTCTGATTTTGCCTTTGTATCTGCCTTATTTTCGACAGTGTCGAGACGCTTTTTCAATTCTTCGACTTCTTTGAGAGCTTTGGCTGCCATATCTCTGACAACCTCGAATTCGTCATGCTGGACAACGTCAAATTTATTGAGAACACGTTCTGCCTGGGCACGAAATGCCGTTTCGGCTTCTTTGCGCACACCTTGTGCAGCACCGGCTGCATCGGTCATCAGTTTTGCTAATTCGTCCAGAATACGGTTGGATCCGTTCGTCATTTGGCCTATCCTTTAATAAACTATCGCGAATTGAACATATAGAACATTTTTATAAAATTTGGATAGCTGTTTTGTCATATCAGAAAAATTAGGAAAACGATTTTCACCTCTCTGGTAAGGCAAAAAGAAAAAAAGGCATAAACCGGTTTTTACCCGCATCTTGCCAGCTCAACTGTTGATAATGCCGCCACTTTTCCCGCAAGACAAAACCTGACCACGCTAAGACAAAAAAGATCTATCCATTGCAGCCTGCATGCCTTAAGAATTATTCGGTTGACCATAACAGGTTCCTCGGTCATCCTCGCATGAAAAATTCAGGATATTACGCTTTGACTATGAATGATTTGCCGCTTTGCCCTGCAATAGCTTTTCCCGATTTTCTTGATCCTGTTATTGTCCGGATCGGACCGATAGCACTTCATTGGTATGGGCTTGGCTATGTTGTCGGCATTTTGTTTGCCTGGTGGTATGGCACGCTTCTTCTTAAAAACAAATCGCTGTGGTACCAACAAAAGCCGCCGATGGCGCCGCAATTGCTGGGCGATTTTGTTGTCTGGGCTGCTATCGGTGTTGTTGTTGGCGGGCGGTTGGGGCAAGTGCTGTTCTGGGACCCACATTATTATTTTGCCCATCCGGCCGAAATCATTGCGGTCTGGGATGGGGGTATGGCGTTCCATGGCGGGCTTATCGGCACAATCATCGCCATGGTTCTATTTGCGCTAAAACACAAAATCGGTATCTGGACGATGTTTGACACGATAGCCGCCGGTGTCCCTGTCGGTCTGGGTGTGGTGCGTATCTGCAATTTTATCAATCAGGAATTATGGGGCAATGTCACTATTGTTGCATGGGCGGTGTGTTTTCCGCGCGATCCCGACTATTTACCCCGCCATCCCAGCCAGATTTATGAAGCTCTGATGGAGGGGCTTGTGCTTTTCATTGTGCTTGCTGTTCTTATTTTTGTCTTCAAGGCATTGCGCAAGCCCGGTATCGTTTCCGGCACATTTATTTTTGGCTATGGTGTTGCGCGTATGGTTGGGGAACTATTCCGTGTCCCCGGCGAAGACCCCGAATGGTTCAGCATGGTGTTTCACAGCACCGGCTTTACCTATGGTATGGCTTTGTCGCTTCCTATGGTATTGTTTGGCCTTTATGCCATTTATCGCGCCGTAAGGCACGCCCCCGATGCGCCCATGACAAGCAAATAATCGCAACAAAAGCCCGAATTTGAAAACCGTTAAAACCAATGTCCGATTTGAAGAACAGAATTTGTGAGCTCATTGCCCTAAACGGGCCAATCCGCGTCAGTACATTCATGTCATCGGCTCTGGGCGATGACAGGGATGGCTATTATAAACACGAAAAACCATTTGGCAAAAACGGCGATTTTGTTACGGCACCCGAAATCAGCCAGATGTTTGGCGAACTTATCGGTGTCTTTGTTGTCGAAAGCTGGCAGGCACTTGACAAACCGCCCTCTTTTACCCTTTGCGAGCTCGGCCCCGGGCGCGGAACATTGATGCAGGATTTACTGCGCACGGTAAAAAAACTATCATCTGCCTGTTTTGCTGCGGCACAAATTTTTATGGTCGAAACATCAAGACGTCTCAGCGACGAACAGAGAAAAAATCTCCAATCCTATAAAGATAAAATCCGCTGGGTGGCCGATTTCAATTCGGTATCCGGAGCCCCCTTGATTGTCGTTGCCAACGAGTTTTTCGATGCCTTGCCAATCGACCAGTTCGTAAAAGAAAAAGGCAACTGGCACGAGCGCCTTATTGCCACAGACGGCCACGACAATCTTATCTTTGTCCTTGGCCAAAATGTGCTTGATCAAACAACATTGTCGCAAAAATATAACGATCTTCCTGATGGCACAATTCTCGAATTGGCACCGTTGCGTTTGCAATATGCGCGAAATATTTTCAATCGCCTGGCAAAAAGCCGGGGAAGTGCTCTTTTTATCGACTATGGTAGCGAAAATTTGCCTTATGGCGACACTCTCCAGGCGGTGTCAAAACACCGCTATCAGGATATTTTTGACGCACCGGGCCAACATGACCTTACCAGTCATGTCGATTTTTCATCTTTGCGTGTTGCCGCCGCCAAAGATCGTTGTGTTTCGGCACTGCTTTCACAAAGCGAGTTTCTTGTCGGTTTGGGGCTGTTGGAGCGCGCCGGCCAGCTTGGTGCCAATAAAAGCCGCGAAATTCAAGAAAAAATTCGTGCCGATGTTGAAAGACTGGCTGGAGCAGATCAAATGGGCGAAATTTTTAAAGTGCTGGCGGTTGTTGATGAAAAAACCGGTCTTCACCCCATATTTTCAAAAGGCCACCTTGCTCCTGATTGACAATTTTGCCGTTGCTCGCCACGATAAAGATGAAAGTCACATTGGTAACGTTTATGTCACATTTGCCCAACCCCGTTTTTTCACCCTCCCTTGCCGCATTGCAGCCTGATGGAATCCGCCATGGCTTTTTTACGCGCCAAGGCGGTGTCTCGCATGGTATTTATGAAAGCCTGAACCTCGGCCAGGGCTCAGACGACGACCAAAGGAACGTTGAGGAAAACCGTCGCATCGTTGCCGATTATATGAAGGTGGCACCAGAAAAACTTGTTAGCCTTCATCAAATTCATTCGCCAACTGCCCTTGTCATCAATGAACCACCAAAAGGCGAGCGGCCGAGAGCCGATGCCCTTGTGACCAATAAAAGCGGTATTTTACTAGCCATTTTAACCGCTGATTGCGGGCCGGTGCTTTTTGCCGATGCGAAAGCCAGAGTTATAGGTGCCGCCCATGCCGGCTGGCGCGGGGCGTTGTCCGGCATTGTCGAAAATACCGTTGCTGCCATGGAAACGCTCGGCGCCCATCGCGGCGATATTGTTGCCACTTTGGGACCTTCGATAGGGCCAAAGCATTATGAAGTCGGGGCCGATTTCTATCAGGCTTTTATTGAAAACAATGCCACCTATCGGATGTTTTTTTCGCCATCTCGCCACGACGGGCATTTTTTGTTCAATTTGTGGGATTTTGTCGTTGCCCGCCTTGCTGAAGCCGGTGTCAAAGGCGATTGTGTCGCAATGTGCACCTATGCCGACGAACAGAGGTTTTTTTCCTATCGGCGCAAAACACACCGCAACGAACCCGATTACGGACGACAAATTTCGGTTATAACGCTTGACCGCTAGTTTATTTGGCAAACAATATTGAACAAAAACAACAGCGCAGCCAGCAGGTGGCCGGTCTTTATGCGCTGCAACAAATACCCGGCTTAATAAAGTGTGCGGTTTAACAATGCCTCTAGTTCATTAAAATGCGTCTGGTTCATTAATGTGTGCGGTTTACCAAAGACCGCTAAAGTCTGTTGCCAAAGCATCAGAAAAATAAACGGTGCCCGAATATTACGCCGTCCGGCTTTTTTCTTTTTATCGGCAGATATCGGCAAAACTGTCATTGGCAAAAAACAAAGTCGCCGATTCTTGCCGCCGGCAAAACTTTTCATAAACCGTTTTTTGAAAAACCGAATTTCATAACCCATTAAGGCAAACCGCCAGACAGGCAAAAACGGCAAACCGTTTTGGCCAAAAGCACAGGGCGTGGTAGCAATAAATTAAAATTGGAAAATACCTTTTTTTTTTATGGGGCGGCTTTTAAACTGTGCAAAAATAAAACAGTGGCCGAGAAAAAAATTGAAGTGACAATATGTACACTTGCAATCTGATAACAAAAAGTTAAAACCGCAGCAGAAATTTCGTTTTCTTTAGAGCCAGAGGCCACGCCATGAAACTATTCTGCGGCAATTCCAATCCACGCCTTGCCGAAGACGTAACAAAATATCTCAACATACCAATGGGCAAAGCGACCGTCCGCCGGTTTGCCGATCAGGAAATTTTTGTCGAGCTGCATGAAAACGTCCGCGGTGAAGACGTTTTTCTTTTGCAATCGACATCTTATCCCGCCAATGACCATTTGATGGAACTGTTGATTATGATCGACGCGGTGCGTCGTTCGTCTGCCCGCCGTATTACCGCGGTCATCCCTTATTTCGGCTATGCGCGTCAGGACCGCAAGCCCGGCCCGCGAACACCGATTTCTGCCAAGCTGGTGGCCAACCTTCTGACCGAAGCCGGGGCAAACCGCGTTTTGACACTTGATCTTCATGCCGGACAAATTCAGGGGTTTTTCGATATTCCGACCGACAATCTTTATGCCGTTCCCGTTATCGCACGTGATGTCAAAAGCAATTATTCGACAAAAAATGTCATGGTTGTTTCACCTGATGTCGGCGGTGTGGTTCGCGCCCGTTCGCTGGCCAAACGCCTTGATTGCCTGCTTGCTATTGTTGACAAAAGGCGTGAACGCCCGGGAGAATCTGAAGTCATGAACGTGATTGGCGATGTTACCGGCAAAGATTGTCTTTTGCTTGATGATATTGTCGATTCCGGTGGCACACTTTGCAATGCTGCCGAAGCACTGTTGAAAAAAGGCGCAAAAAGTGTCACCGCCTATATTACCCACGGTGTTCTTTCAGGCGGCGCCATTGCCCGCATTACCGGTTCGAAACTGAAAGAACTGGTGATTACCAACTCGATTCAGCCGACACCGGCCGTCGAACAAGCACCCAATATTCGTGTTCTGCCTATTTCCGATCTGATCGGCGAGGCAATTTCGCGAACAGCCGCCGAGCAATCGGTTTCAAGCCTGTTTGATTAGAAATTTCAATTGCTGGTTTTGATGGCTGTTTTTTTCCGCTTTCATAACCGATTATTTTTGCCGTGTGTTTGATTGTCAAAAACATAATAAACGCTGCTATAGCCGATTATTCGGCTGCGTCGCGCCCGTTAGCCAGATCATCGGCTGCATCGGGCGCGCCGGGAAGTGTTTCAAGTCCCAACTCGGGAAATACAGCAATGCGTTTGCCGGAAAAATCAGTTCTGATGACAAGAAGCCCACGTTCTTCAAAATAGGTTAAAAGATGACGGGCGCGACTTAGCGAATGGGTGCCATAAAGCCTTGCAAGGGTTGCATCGGGCGGGCAAACTTTGCCGCTTACCGCCGCTTCGGCAACACTCAGAAATACTCCCTGAATGTCGTCGGTCAGCGTTTCGGAAAGTTTTAAAGCTTTTTGCCAGGTTTCGCTTGCCGCGACATCTTCGTCAATTGCCGCTTGCGCAACGGCGAGTTTGCGCCGGAACCGGGCAAGATCAAGCGGCTCGCCAGCAATGCGGTGGATGCGACAACGGACAAGAAAATCCTGATAAAGTACGGCAATCGAGCGGAAGGATGCTTCCCTGTCTTCAACAATTTCGCGCAATACAAGGTCAAATCCGGCATCCCGTTCTGCCTCGTCGATTTCGGGAAACAGGCTTTTTGGCACTTCCTCGTCATCCTGTTTCTGGCGCACCATATCTTCCAATATTTCATTGGTCGGTTTTGGTGGCGGTGGCGGGGCACGGCGCACCGGCATTATAATTTCTTCTTTTGATGGCGTAAAAATAAGATCTTTTGCATCGACCGGCGTTGTCGGCAAGGGCACAAGTTTCGGGCTCATGGAGCGGGCTGATGTTTCAACCGGCCCGATCACAACAGCAAGGGGACGGCGTGATAAAGCAGGCCCCAAGGCAACGAAATGGCCACGTTCAAGGTCGCGGAACATTTCTGTCTGGCGTCGCTCCATTCCCAGAAGGTCGCCGGCTCTTGCCATATCAATATCGAGAAAAGTGCGCCCCATCAGAAAGTTGGAAGCTTCAGCGGCCACATTTTTGGCAAGTTTTGCCAGCCTTTGCGTGGCAATAACGCCGGCAAGCCCGCGTTTGCGGCCACGACACATCAGATTGGTCATGGCACCAAGAGAAACTTTACGGGCTTCGTCGCTAACATCACCGGCTGCGGCGGGAGCAAAAAGTTGTGCTTCATCAACGACAACCAGAAGCGGATACCAATAATCTCGTTCGGCATCAAACAGTCCGCCCAAAAATGCAGCCGCAGCGCGCATTTGCTGCTCGGTATCCAAGCCTTCAAGATTTAAAATGGCTGAAACACGGTGTTGGCGCACGCGCGCGGCAATGCGTGTCAATTCCGGTTCGGTGCGCTGCGCATCAACAACAACATGACCGAATTTTTCGGCAAGAGTGACAAAATCCCCTTCCGGATCAATGACACATTGCTGCACCCAAGGCGCACTTTGCTCGAGAAGACGGCGCAACAGATGCGACTTTCCCGAACCGGAATTGCCCTGCACCAATAAGCGGGTGGCAAGCAATTCTTCCAGATCGAGTTCGGCTATCTTCGAGCCTGACAGTGCACCCCGTTCAAAAACGGTTCCAAGATTGATGTTGACAGTCATTGCCGACCTATCATCCGGTAATCCATTATCCGAAGGGCAAATGTAATTGATTCTTTTTGCATAAGGTCTTTTACCATTTCCTGCCGCCAAGATGCAAAAATCATCATTTTTTCCCACAACTCTTGCAACAGCGGTGTCTTTCGATTATAGCAACCCCCATCCGCGTAGACACCCTTGGAGGCAACGCGGAATGAAACAAGACAATCACTGCCTTTTGTTTCATATTCATGTCGGCGCTTTTTTGAAAGCTTCGGCTATGAATCTCCAATTTTTGAAAAGGACTTAAGCCATGAGCAAAGTTTACACACTCAAGGCCGAAGCAC
>NZ_CALYQK010000050.1 GCF_945285465.1 uncultured Bartonella sp.
GAATAACATGACATGGCAACACTCCACAGTTAACAAACCGGGCAATACCATATTGCTCAGGAGTGTTGCACTTCGCGTGTGAACTCGCCTAATGTGGTATGTGAACTATTTTACAAAAGAGTTCCGAATGGGTTAAAAATATTAAAGTTTCAAATTGTGAAAGTACTTTATATGACGACGAATAAGCGCGATCTGATGGGCGGGTTTGCCAAAGGCCTGCGTGTGATAGAAGCATTTACCGCCGAAACTCCAAAATTGAGCATTTCACAGGCTGCCGACAAGGTGGGCCTCGACAGGGCAACAACGCGGCGTTGCCTGTTGACGCTGGCCGAGCTTGGATATTGCGCCTATGACGGAAAATTTTTTACTGTGACACCACGTATCTTGCGCCTTGGCACCGGCTGTTTGGCTGCAATGCCGCTGCCCAAGATTATACAGCCCCTTCTTGACGAACTTTCGCAAACCATCGAGCAAAGCACATCCGTCTCTATCCTCGATGAAACGCAAATTGTTTATATCGCGCGGGCAGCACAAACACGGGTTATGTCTGTCACTTTAATGCCGGGATCACGTTTGCCAGCTTATTGCACCTCTATGGGCCGTGTTTTGCTTGCCGCCTTACCCGAAGAAGAAGCACGCAAAATACTAGCCAACTCTGTTCTTGAAAAACGGACACCTTTTACGCTGACATCTGCCGAAGAAATTATCAACGCATTGCATACTGTTCGTGAACAAGGTTTCGCACAAATTGATCAGGAAGTTGAAATTGGATTGTGCTCCATTGCTGTTGCGTTGAAAAATGCCCATGGAAAAGTTGTTGCTGCTCTTAACACCGGCCTTCCGGCAGCTGTTGCCCCGCTTGAAGACGCTGTTATACAATATCTGCCTGCTCTTAAATCTATCCAAAGAGAATTTGGCAATATGTTTATTTAGGCAACAATCGAATAATGTGGTCTAGTCAATTTTGCCTAAATATTTTTAATTAACAATTCAATTCGGTAAAGTCGAACATCGGGCGAAACGGACAAAACTTTCATTGCAAATACAACGATCCGGAAAGATATTTAGAAACAAGGTCAAGGCATAATTTTTTCGCCGCCTTTCCATCATAAATATCCGGCATCGGCCAGACTGAGATGCTTGGTTTCAATTGCCAGAAAATAAGAAACGAAAAAGCCGACAAATGTTATTGCCGCAGCGGCAAACATCGTATCGGCAATGCCTAACTTATCCAACGACAGTGGCACAAGATATGTGCCGATAGCCGCACCGATCCGCGACAGCGATGTTCCCACGCCAACGGCCGCCGCACGGATTTTCGTCGGAAAAATTTCATTCGGGTAAACCAATTGTAGAACTTGCGCCCCACCAATAAAAACAGCATAGGCACCAAAAAGAAACAGAATAATGCCTTCCGAACTATTATGAAAAATTCCTAGCAAAAATAATGCCGCACCGGAAAACAGAAAACTATACGTCAACATCGGGCGCCGCCCCATAATATTGATGAGTTGAGTTGCAATTATACAACCAATCACAAACAAAAACGTAATGGCAATCGAACCAAATGACATCCATTCTCCCTGTAAATTGAGTGCGAGCAACACTTTTGGTGCAAACGCATAAACGGCAAAAACCGGAATAACCGAACAGGTCCAGAATATGGTGATAAAAAACATCCGTTTGCCGTAGCCCGAATGCAAGAGGTTAAGAAATGACACTTTGTTTTCTACCGGCTGTTCGGGCAAATGCGTGAGCGAATAGTGGTCGCCATAAACTTTTTTGATAATTTGTTCGGCATCGCTATTTCGGCCATGGGCAATCAACCAGCGCGGCGATTCCGGGGTGCCAATGCGCACCAGAAATAACAGCATTCCGATCACCGAAGTACTAGCCAGTACATAGCGCCATGAATCTTCTCCAGCCAATCGCAAGATAATGTCGCCAGCAAGATAGGCAAACGCTGCACCGGCAAACCACATAATCGTCAGCATTGCCAACAACGGGCCCCGATTTTTTTTCGGCGAAAATTCGACCAATAACGCTGTTGCAACCGGATATTCAATACCGACTGCAATACCGATAATAAAACGGAGGATAAAAAGCATATAGCCGCTTTCGACCCAAAATTGTCCGGCTGAGCAAATGACAAATAGTGTCGGACCGATAAAAAATGGTTTTTGCCGACCAAATTTTCCCGTCAACCAACCACCGATAAAACCGCCAAAAAAAATACCGATCAACGCTGAAGCTGCTACCATGCCCTGCCAAAAAGTTGACAGATGTAGTGCCGCTGTTACTTGCAACATTACAACACCAATGATAGATAAAACATACCCGTCGACAAACGATCCGCCGCCAGAACGTATGCTTAAAAGGCGGTGAAAATTATTCAGTTTTATATCTTCAACAGTATGGGTTATCGAACTCATCACATTATCCTCCCAATAATATGTCCATGTTTTAAAGTTCTTTACCGCCAATATTAGGCAAGTATCCGAACGAACCTGTGCTTGTGGCAACCACAGGTGTTTTTTTACCCTTCAACTCGAGAAAGCGATTTTCAGCGGCTAACAATGCGGCTGAAATAACAAAAATACATGCTCGCACAGCAAGACACATATGCCGAGAAATACTCAAACAGATAACCGGCAGCATTGAAACCGGCCGGCGAAAACTGTTCGCTATTCCACCAATTGGTTCGTTGTTTGCTTTTATTCTACCTTTTTGTGAATAAAGGTGAAGTACAATACCAACAACTAAACCCGTTAATATGATTGCCCCGGATGCGCCGATGTCCGATGAACTGTTTGACGGTTTTTGCAAACAGCAATGGCCTGACAACGACAAAATCGACAATGTAACAAGCGGTGCTGCAAGTATTGTTGTCAAAACATTTTGAAAATGGCACAACACGGGCAAGTCAGCGAACAATATCAAAGCGCAAGCAACAAGCAAAAAATATCGGTAACGATATGAAGCACTATATGAGCGTTTTCTCCGGCTTTTAGCCGCGAAACCAAGGCAAAAAAAGCTAGAAAAAACCCGATCAATATATTGACCGCCGTGTAGTTTGACAGAATTTTTGCTAATGGATGACCGCCAGATAAAAACGGCCGAAAAAAGCGTCAAGCCGGCTCTGAGCGAACAAACTATTGTTGAGTACAAATTGCATGCCTTTCACAAAATTCTAAATAAAAATTGTAAAGAGCACGCACTTATCCCATACGCCCCAAGCATAGCTTCAAGGCGGCTCCTCCATCCCGTATTTTTATATAATACACAAAAAATAATAAAAATATACATTTTTTATTGACCAACTAAAAAAATGTCGTAAATTGGCCCAGTGTTTGGTAAGCCTTTTCTTATTAGTCTTATAGGAGAGGTGATATGAGGAACGGGAAAAGCGTTCTATATGAAGACCTTAAGCGTCAAATACTTATTCTGGAGCTTGAACCGGACGAGTATTTGGATGAATTGCAATTGAGCAAGCACTATGGTCTGTCAAGAACGCCCGTAAGGGAGGTGTTGCAACGATTGGCTGGCGAAGGCTATGTCGACCTGCGTGAGAATAAAGGTGCTCGTGTTTCATCTATGAATCATTCGACATTGAGGAATTTTTTTCTCGTCGCACCGATGATTTACGCAGCTATTGGAAGGCTTGCTGTCACTAACTACAAACAAAAGCAGCTTTTGGAACTAATTAAGGTACAAGAAGATTTCCGTCAAGCGAACGATCAACATAATGCCATTGCAATGACAATCAGTAACAATCGGTTTCATGAAATTATTGGTGAAATGTCAGGAAATGTCTATTTGCAAGCAAGTTTGGGACGTCTGCTTATTGATCATAGCCGCATCGGTAGTATTTTTTATCGCCAGAATAGCCATGATATGCAAAACAGAATGGATCAAGCTGTGGCGCAACATGACGAATTTATTAGTGCTATAAAGGGAGGAGATCAGGAACAGTTTGTCGGCCTTGTATCACAACATTGGGCTTTGTCGCGAGAAAGAATGGAAATGTTTGTGATGCCACAAGGACTTGATGCCGATTTTTTCAAAATCTGAATAGCGCATCGGTTTTACAACTTCTTTTGCAAGATCGCGTATGAATTTTTAATGTTTCTGGATACCCAGAAAGCAACGAATACCTATTGCCTGAAAAACGGGAGGAAAACATGCGGTTTAACGGTATATACACACCGGTTATTACACCTTATAATCCGGATTACACAATTAATAAAAATGTCTATTCAGAAATTTTGGAAAGTTTAATTGCTGAAAAAGTAAATGGCATTATTGTTGCCGGTTCAACAGGCGAATATTATGCGCAAACGCAGCAAGAAAGACTGGATCTTGCTGCATATGCCAAACAGATAATTGGCAATAGAGTTCCTCTGATCATTGGTACCGGCGCAATTCGCACCGAAGAATCGGTTATTTATGCAAAACATGCCAAACAAATTGGTGCCGATGCCATTCTGGTAACAACGCCCCCTTATGCGGTGCCGACAGAAGAAGAAAACGCCGCCCATGCGCTGACTATTGATAAAGCCGCCAATTTACCAATCATGCTTTATAATTATCCCGGACGCATGTCGATGACAATGGGGCAAACTTATCTCGATATTGTCAGTAAATCAAAAAATTTTATTGCCATTAAAGAAAGCGCCGGCGACATTAATCGCATCCATTTATTTGTCTCCCGATATCCTGATATTAAGCTTGCCTGCGGCTGGGACGACCAAGCACTCGAGTTTTTTGCCTGGGGTGCGCCAAGCTGGGTATGTGCGGGTTCAAATTTCATTCCAGCCGAACATATTGCCCTTTATGAAAGTTGTATCGTCAACAATGATTTTGTCACAGGCCGCAAAATTATGTTGGCAATGCTGCCATTAATGAATTTCCTTGATGAAGGAAAATTTGTGCAATCAATTAAATATGGCTGCCAACTCAATGGCATCCGCGCCGGTTCGGTACGCGCGCCATTACAAGAGCTTGACGAAAAAGACAAAGAACGTCTGGCGCACATCATTACAAAGTTGAAAACCGATATTGCCTCTATCAAGACAGGTGCGAAATGACCGAATTCAAAACAGCCGCCTATTATCACACACTGGCCAAAAAACTCGCCTACCCGACTGATGCTTTTATTGACGGCAAATTTTGTCCGTCGATAAGTGGCCAAACTTTTGTCAGTTATAATCCGGCGACAGGTGAAGAACTGGCAAAAATTGCCAGTTGCCAAAGCGAGGATGTCGATATTGCCGTTAAAGCCGCACGGAAAGCATTTGATGCGGGAATCTGGTGCAAATGTGCGCCGGTGGAGCGAAAGGCGGTCTTGTTAAATTTTGCCGATCATCTGGAAAAAAATAGTGAAGAACTTGCCGTTTTGGAAAGTCTCGATAGCGGTAAACCGGTCGCCGAATGCCTTAATGTTGATATCGTCGATACCATTGCGACAATTCGCTGGCATGCTGAAACAATTGACAAGATTTATGACCATACCGCGCCAACAGGATGTGAGCGTGTCACAATGGTTGTCCGCGAACCCATCGGTGTCGTCGGGATGGTTCTGCCATGGAATTTTCCACTTTTGATGGCGGCCTGGAAAATCGCACCTGCACTGGCAGCCGGCTGTTCCATTGTTCTGAAACCCGCCCAAGAAACCACATTAACGACGCTCAGACTTGCCGAAATTGCTAGTCAGGCCAAAGTTCCGGCAGGAATACTTAATATTGTTCCCGGCAGCGGGAAATCAGTCGGCGAACCTATTGGCCGGCACATGGATGTCGATATGGTAAGTTTTACGGGTTCTACTGCGACAGGGCGTCGTTTTTTACACTATTCAGCCGATTCCAATCTTAAGCGGATAGTGCTTGAATGTGGTGGTAAAAATCCCGCTATCGTGCTTGACGACATCGAGGATATCGACAAAGTCGCAAAAAATATCGTGACGGGTGCCTTCTGGAATATGGGTGAAAACTGCTCGGCTACATCGCGTTTGCTTGTCCACCAGCGCATTAAAAACGCGTTGGTTGAAAAAATTATTCACTATATGAGATCATGGAAAATGGGCGATCCGCTTGATCCTCAAAATCGGGTGGGAACACTGGTCAGCAAAGCGCACTTTAATAAAGTTTCAGATTTTTTCGACCAGATCGGCAAGGAAAAGCTTGAACTTGTTGCCGGTGGCAGCACCAGAGAATCAATCTATGTCGAACCGACCCTTATTGGCGGGGTCAATCGTGATAGCCGGTTGTTTCAGGAAGAAATATTTGGCCCCATTTTAACAATAACAACATTCGATACGATTGAAGAGGCAATAAGGCTTGCCAATGATACTCGTTATGGCTTGGCCGCTTCCGTTTACACGAGCAATCTGCGCCACGCATTTTTATTGTCGCAAGCAATTCATGCCGGCATTGTTACCGTAAATTGTTTTGGTGAAGGCGATGCCACAACCCCATTTGGCGGTTTCAAGGAATCCGGCTTTGGCGGACGCGACAAATCGCTATGGGCGCATGACCAATACACCGAGTTGAAAACAATTTGGGTCGATATTTCTTAAAATCCATGGGGGAGGAGGTAAATTATGCAACAGATAGAGCGTTTTCCGGCTAAAGCCGGCGATCTCGGCTGGTTCGAGCTTTCCCGCTATAAAGATCATAAATTCACCGATATCGCAGAACTCGAAAAGGATTATGATTACGTCATTATCGGTGGAGGCTTTGCAGGTATTAATGCCGCACACAAACTGGCCGAAAACCGCCCGAATGCAATAATTGCCTTATTTGAGGCCTTGAAGATCGGCATGGGCGATAGCGGGCGTAATGCCGGCTTTTTGATGGATATACCCCATTCCTTCGGTGAACCGGGTGTAACGATGGATGATCATAAATATCGGTTTCATCTTAACAAGACCATTATTGAACGCATGCGTGTGATCAAAAATAAACACAAGCTTGATGTCGATTGGGTTGAATCGGGTAAATATCTGGCTGGCCATGAAACAAAATATCTGAAAAATCTCCAGGCTCTGGCCAATATTGTTGCCGCTATTGGCTCGAACAGCCGGTTTATCGAAAAAGATGAATTGGCCGAAAGTTTAGGAACAAGTTATTATCAACGCGCTCTTTATACCGCCGGTACCGTGCTCATAAACCCTTCCGAAACTGTTCGTGGTTTTGCCACGATATTGCCGGAAAACGTTGCTGTTTTCGAGGAAACACCTGTTCTTTATATTGAAGAAGATAAAACGATTACCATTCAACTGGTCAATGGCAAGCGCGTTAAAGCCGGTGATCTTCTCATTTTATCAGGTGTTTTTATTGACTCTTTCGGCATTAAACAACAGGGCAGAATGACACCGGCAGGCAGCTTTGGCGCATTTACGCGAGAATTGGGCGAGGATGAACTAAAAGCCTTTCAAACAGTCAAACCATGGGGATGTACTTCAGCTCATGCGGCAGGAACAACCGTGCGTTTTACCCCGACCAAACGTATTTTCGTGCGCAACGGCCTGACTTTTCCAACACATTTGACACTTTCTCCGGAAAGAGTTTTCCGCGCGCGCAAAATGCTTCGCCGGGCCTTTGAAAACCGTTTTCCTGATCTTAAACATGTCAATTTTGAATATGTCTATGGTGGAATGATTCCGCTGACGATCAACGGTGCATCTTTCTTTTTTCAAAAAAGTCCGCATGTCTATGCAGCAGCCGTTGGCGACGGTTCGGGGTTAACGCGCAGTTCGATGCTTGGTACCTATCTTGCCGATCTTGCCTGTGGCATTGACAGTGAAGAGTTGCAGCATTTGCTAAAAACAAGCAATCCAAAATGGTGCCCGCCCGAACCAATCAAAACAATTGCCGCCAATATACGTATGTCATTTGAAGAATTGCAAGCCAAAGGAGAAATATAAGAACATTATTGTCGTAAACGATTTTACCCATCAAATGCAATTTTTCCATTTTATGTTAAAGGAGTAAAGACAGAAGAGTCTTGCAGTTTCACGCGACAATTTATCACTTGTTATAATTGTCGCCTATTAGCTTTTGTCGTCTTTAAAGTTCAGGCGTTAAATATCTCCTCGAGTGACTGGAAGACTCCTGCGGTTTTCCATAACTTTCGATTACCGATAACATAAAAAACTTCCTTGGCTCTCGTTGCTGCAACGTTGAACAAATTCGGGCTTTTGCCGGCCCAATCGCGTGCACCTCGTTGCTCAAAATCCGGTGCGCCCAAAATGAAAAATACCGCCTCGGCTTCGCGCCCCTGAACGGTATGCACTGTTCCGACATGTTCGCTCACCCATGTTCTAGGATCTTTGACCCAGCCTTCAAGCAATTTACTATTGCGCAACATTTGACGAACCTGATTTTGAACCGCGACAAATGGCGTTACAATATAAAGATCGGCTGAGCAGTTGTGATCTTTTAAACATTGCAACAATGATAGCAATTTTACCGCCGATGACAAAATCAAAATTGTTGCTGAAACACTGATCCTTGGGGCAAAAGTGAAAAGCATCGCCGATAGACATTAAATAAGCTCGTCTGAATTAAGCCGCTGGTGTAGCAAATTTGGCCCCCAACTTGTCTATGACAATTTGAAGGACAGCATTACTGTTCGGACCATTGACCTTGAATGCTTCTGTTGATCAAACGTTAGAAGATAAACGGCTTGCCATGTTCGAGCAGCGAGGGGCAATCGAGGACGAATTACAGCTTCTCGGAGAATAAAATAAAGTTCTAACCCTGTTATTGTCGAAAAAACCACGACAGAATAAGATCCTGAAATAAAGGCTAAAAGCTCAAATTCAGTTATTTACACTAAAGCTTAATTCTCTTCTGGACACCTTGTCAGACACGGCTGATATAATTAGGGTCGCGGTATTGAAAATATGCCCGTGATAATTGCTATGTCAATCGGCTTTCCTGCGAAAATCACTGACTACATTTCCATACAACTCCAAGCCTTGTTCATGGGCCAGATCTCGATGAGTTTCACTTATTGCGGAATTATACCACTCCTTCATTGCAGGTAATGCCGGCAATTTGTTTATATAATTTTGTGATTTTATGCCTAATGGCAGGCTATATGTCTGTGCCCGAAATGCGATTGGGCAAAAAAGGCATCAACGGCAGTGAAATCCCGCCCGGTCAAATAGGTACCCCCGAATAGATCTAAACCATTTTGAAAGAGCTCATCCAGACGATCAATGTCCGTTTTCAGGCTTGAGGGTAAATCGTAAAGCGCTACTCTGACCCCGCAAGACATTGGACATTGTGTTCTCAAAGCTTGGAAAGAAGAGTGCATTTCCGCTACTGCACTTCGTGCCCACGCTCTCGCAACACGATTTGAAGGCCAGATATTCTCGTGTATCTCCGACAGGTACTCTGAAATTGCAAGACTATCCCAAATTACAATTTCATTATCATAAGAACAGGCACTCTTCCTGTTGAAGAGAACGCTTTAAAGCAGCGATAGTTATTATCCCCCATAAAAAGGTGCTAAACTTCTTCAAATTCAATCTGCAATGTTTGCATAAGAATCCATGGCCTTAGGGACCATGATGAGTAATTTTTATTAGCAATATGAAGTTTATACATTGCCTATTATCCTCTTTTTGAGTGCGCCTAACTATCGCAGAAGCAGTTTTCTAACGGTCTCAGTCGCGACATCAAAAGGCTTTAATGAGCCATACATATTGTAATTTACAATCAACCCTTCAAGCAGGATCAATATCAATACAGCAATATCTTCTGTTTTATCATCGTATTCTGGCAAAATGGCAGCATAAATAATTTTATATATTGAATCTTTGTGCTGTTTTATAATCTCCGATATATTGGCATTACTATTACCAAATTCCTCTGATGCTTTGATAAACATACAGCCGAAAAAGTTTGGTTTCGTAAACCCATTTTTATACCACTCTAGTATAGCGCCGACTTTTGTGAGCGCGCCCTGTGGGGCTTGGTCCACGTAGGATTGTAAGCTACTGACGAAATTCTCGTCTCGTAATTTCAGCACTTCCTCGATGAGCCCATTTTTTGTACCAAAATGACTATAAAGCGTTGGTTTGGCAATTTTTGCCTCAGATACTATCCAATCCACGCCAACGTTGGCATATCCGTGCTCATTGAATAAGCGCAATGCTGTCTCTAATAGGATCTGCCGTTTACCCGCCCTGTTGGGTTCCACTTTTCTGGAATAGCCCTGTGCATGAATTGTCATATTGCTACCTTTTCATCGCTTATTAGAAATACTTTCCAACGCAACTTAAATTGATTTGCCCCTGATAGTTAACTTACAGGTCTGTTAGATACCAATTTGTATCATTACGCAGCTGATTACAACCCCCTCAGAGGAGAATATCGTGAATGAGTGATGTAACTAACAGCACAAAGAACCGATGGGCAGTTTTTCTCACTTCAAAGGCTCCGGTGAGGCCTTCGTCGCTGCAAATTCTAACGGGATTTGCAGGCGGTATGCTGAGCATTTCAATTCTGGCATTTCTGGCGGGATTTTACCGTGTGCCACTGATCATGGCTCCTTTTGGCGCTACTTGTGTCTTGCTTTATGCGTTACCTGAATCACCTCTGGCGCAACCCGGAAGTGTCATTGGAGGTCATTTATTATCCACTTTTATCGGGCTTGCTGTTTTCCAGCTACTCGGCCCCGGGTTTTGGGAGATGGGGCTCGCCGTGGGGCTGGCTATAGGTCTGATGCAGTTCACGAGAACCGTTCACGCGCCTGCCGGCGCAGATCCCATAGTCGTGTTTCTAGCTGGCGGCCTGAGCTGGTCGTTTTTATTCACGCCGGTTTTTATTGGTTCGGTCGCTCTCGTGGCAATTGCGTATGTTGTCAACAACACTGGTACCGCCAAAAAGTGGCCCAAATATTGGTGGTTAGCATACCATATATTTCTTTAACGACATCGGTCAAATTAGATGACCAACTTAAGCAGTTAATCACGAACCAGATCGTGCAGATCACGCATGCTATTTTGAGGAAAGATATTGGTCTTTAAGTGGTCAGTGTTAAAGATAATTTCGGTGACTGGTTCACGTTCAGCCCAGAAACTAATTCCCCAAAGTTCAGAATTAACATTTGCATAACCGAAGGGACAAACATTCCCGAGGAAATCGAAGATTGGCTTTTTCAAACAAACAAAGCCATTTCCTCGAGTTTTAAGGCAGACGACAGTCAGGCCAATTATTTATCCGTGACCGAATTCTTTGCCTCGTCTTGGGGCTATAACGGGTTGTCACAACAAGCAAGGAACAATAAAAAATGAATACTGCTTCTATTACGCCCTATGTGCACCGAAATGATATGACTGATACCTCAACCGTTGATTCAGCCGGAGACCGCGTTATCAATCTTGGTTTGGGGGAAGCTACCCTTACCCAAGGACTTAGAGTTTTGGGCATATCAGCCCGGATTACGAGAAAATGTCCGTATTCATCCGATCTTTGATAACAAAAAACTGACCTGAAGGTTCTGATTGCGCAATCCTTCAATATTGACCGTCGCCTTTACACCCAAACACATGCATGTGGGATACGAAACGGTTTTTGTGTAACAAAAATTTTGTCTACACCATTATTGTAAAGAATAGATTTGTTTAAGGTGATGAACGGCATATCGTCATCCATAGGAGCGCGGAATAAATTTCGCCTTTCTTTACCCAACTCTTCAGATCCAACAACGGTTCTGCCAAGCCAGAACCCACAGATTAATGCCAAAGTCAGCGAAACTTTGCCATTATTATATCCAATTATTACTGATCGTAAACTTGATAATTGAGTGATCGCTTTTGACGCGAAGCCTGCGATTTATTGGTGTTATTTATTTTTTTTGTTAAAAACCGTTAACTGTACCAATTTTTTATCTCGAATATTTAATAACCATATTTTAATTTCTCATTCTCCTTTCTTCCTAATTGCTCTTTCTCTTGCAAAAAAAAACTCACCTTTGCGTTCCCGCATAAAAATTCTTGGTCAATAAATATAATTCACAGCCGATAAATTTTTCTGTTCAAATTTGACAGTCACATTCGGACAGAAAAAAATTTTCCATTAATAATAACTCATTCCTAAATAAATATCATTTTCTGTTTTAATGAACCGGACCAATCGGGCCTGCTCCTCCTTTTTGTAAATGATAAACTGTCGATTGAACACTGTTTGACCAGCCAGGCATTTTTAATGTAGCTCTCTGGTCGCCAGCCGCTCCGAATCTGTATTCATTGAAATAATATATTGTATATAGTCCCGGCTCTGTTTCTGATTCAGTCCAATCACCGTTTTTAGTGCATCCGGGGACATCAAACGTGGCACTATTATTAAGTTCTTGCGCTTTTCCACTCACCGGCTGTCCTTTTGCATCTTTTAGTCTTAGATAGAAAATTACATTCATATTATCTTGATAATTTTTTTTGTCAGTCGTGATCGTTGAATTATTCGGGTAGGCACCAGAGGAATAAATATTATATTCATTTGAATAAACATCAGCACTCCAACTATCTTCCAACTTCATAGCTATTCTTAAATTTGTTCCATTATCAGTAGCAATAAATGTTCTTTCGTAAGTGCCATTATTTTTATCTACCCAGTCACCAGTGTTTGTTTGCGCATTTGGTATGGACCAAGGAAGTTTAGTTCTATCCAATCCCGTAATCGGACTGCCGTTTTCATCCTTTACTGTTGCGGTAACTGTTATGACTTCTCCAACAAAATATTTGTCGGTATTTGTTGAGATTGAAGATTTATCGTTATTTGGTTTTCCGTAAATTAAGTAAGAATCTGTTTGCGTTATATAGTCATTCCACTCTGCTAATTTAAACTTTACTTTCAAGCCGGAACCAACCTTATCGGATAGATAATCGTGATGATAGGACCCTGCTTGATTTATCGAATCTGCTTCCCACACAGCAGCGGGTTCTTTTTCCTTTAAATTTGGTATTATTACAGTACTGGTTCTAAATTTGTCGTTGTATAAAGCATCATTTACATTATTACCGGCTTTATCTTTTAACTGAACTATTACCCTGACGTCACCTCCGACTTTGTACTGTGTTCCGCTGGTTCTAACAGTCGATTGAGAGATATCCGGTGCGCCTGATGTGATGACATAGCTTTTTTCGGATTTCTTACTCCAACTATTTATCTTCAGCGTTGCATAAAGGTCAGTGCCTACGTTCCATGCCGTATAAGTGCGCGTGTATGTTCCATTACCCACTTCGACCCAGCTCGTATCTTTCTCTTTCGCGTTCTCCACTTCCACTGCCCTATTGTTAAGTAGAGCTGATTGCCCGCTTACAACATTCCCTGCACTATTCTTAAGCGTAACTGTAACCTTTAAATCGGTTCCAGATTCGTAAGATGTTTTGTCGGTTTTTATAGATGATTGCGCTTCCACCGGAACAATATCTTTCAGTTCCACTTCTGCCTTGAGTGATCCTACCGGACTGTTATCAATCAGCGGGGCAATACTGTAGACGCTAACAAATGTTCCCATAAATTTCGCTTCATAAACACCGCTTCCGGTTCCTTTTTCGGTTATCGCCGTTAAAGTAACCATAGTCGTGTCTACTAGTTTGTTACTATTTTTCAAATTAGGAACAAATAAAAGTTTGTCACGACTGATACCCGTAACAGGATTGCCGAAACTGTCCTTGGCAGTAAAGGTCAGTGTCGAGTAATCCGAATTGTTCGCTAAAATAGATGTCGGATTTGCAACGAAGGTCGAGTTACTCGAATCCACTTTTCCCGCCGTCAAGGTAACGGAAGCATTGAGGGAACCCACCGGCTTGGTGTCAAACTGCGGTGTCACTGTATAGACATTGGCCAGCGTGCCACTCAACGTCGCTACATAAACACCCGTTCCGATGCCGG
>NZ_CALYQK010000051.1 GCF_945285465.1 uncultured Bartonella sp.
AGCACGCGAACGGGTTGGTAAGGGGTCCTCTCGTCACCTTCGCCGCAACGGTCTTATTCCAGCTGTCATTTATGGTGACAAGCAGCCTGCTATAGCAATCGCCCTTCCCTATAAGGAAGTCTATTACAAGATTCACGGTGGCGCATTCTTCACAACAATTGCCTCGATTGAAGTCGGCAATGAAAAAATCGAAGTTTTGCCTACCGATTACCAGCTTGATCCGGTGCGCGATTTTCCTATGCATGTCGATTTTCTGCGCATTACCGAAAAGTCGGTGGTTCACGTCAATATTCCGGTTCACTTCGTTAATGAAGAACAGGCTCCCGGCATTAAAATTGGCGGCGTTTTGAATATTGTTCGCCACGAAGTCGAATTTGCCGTACCGGCTCACAATATTCCCGAGGCTATTACTGTCGATCTGACCGGCTATGAAGTTGGCGATTCTATCCACATTTCGGCGGTCAAATTGCCTGCCGGCGTTTCGCCGGTTATTAAAGATCGCGATTTTACCATTGCAACCATTGCCGCACCGGTTGCTCTTCCGGTCGAAGATGAAACAACAGCCGAAACAACAGCAGAAGCAACCCCGGCTGCCGAAACTGAAGAAAAAGCTGAATAATTTTTTAAAAAAGGCGGAAAAACCCTTTTTCCGCCTTTTGATTTACCGGAGGCTTAGTGATGTTGCTTATTGCCGGCCTTGGCAATCCCGGTTCTGAATATCGGCATAACCGGCATAATATCGGTTTTATGGCTGTCGATGCGATTAGTCGAAGTCATCACTTTTCACCATGGAATAAAAAATTTCAGGCACTGGTTTGTGACGGGACAATTGGCGGCGAAAAAGTTCTTCTTCTCAAACCGCAAACATTCATGAATCTTTCCGGCCAGGCGGTTGGTGAAGCCATGCGCTTTTATAAGCTGCAACCTGAGGATCTTATTGTCATTCATGACGAACTCGACCTGTTGCCCGGTAAATTGCGGGTGAAAGTTGGCGGGTCAAGTGGTGGGCATAATGGCATTAAATCCATAGATGCCCATTGCGGCAATCATTATCGTCGTCTGCGCATTGGTATCGGCCATCCGGCGACCAAAGATCTTGTGACCAATTATGTACTCGGCAATTTTTCCAAAACCGATGATGAATGGCTGGTTCGTCTTCTTGATGCTGTTTGCGATAATCTGGTTTTGCTTGTCAAAGGCAATGACAGCCAGTTCATGAACAGGATTGCCTTGGCACAGAGCGACAAGACAAAAACCACCAATGACGGTGCAACCGACGGTCGAAAGAAGCAAAGCGATATAAGACAGGCACGCCCCAAACAGCCAAAAGAAATACCGGCAACAGGGCCAATGGCCGAAATGCTGAAACGTCTTTTCAAAAACAAAGAATAAACTAACAAGGCATCAGGAAGGCAGAAACGACCCTTCACCCCCGGCACTTTGTACCAACCAGGCGAACGGCAACCAACATCAAAATTGCTACAAGAAGCTTGGCTGCCGCCAACAGGCAAAATCGCGGTAGCACCCGCGAGTTTTCCATCCGCCGTCGACATTGCGGCAAACAGCCAAATGGCAGCAACCGCCAAACAAAGATGTGAGGGTCAAGACAATCCTTCGTCACCATGTTGGAGAACAATGACATGGGTGCCCTCGGGTACCCGTCCATAAAGGTCGATAATATCCTGATTCAACAAACGGATACAGCCGCTCGACACCGCTTTGCCGATTGACCATGCCTCATGCGAGCCATGAATTCTGAACAATGTGTCCTGACCATTTTTAAAAAGATAAAGGGCACGAGCCCCCAGCGGATTGTCGGAACCGGCCGGCATGCCATCGCCCAGATGGCCATAACGGGCAGGCTCGCGCTCCATCATATCACGGGTTGGTGTCCAGCGCGGCCACATGCGTTTATATTGAACAACCGCCTCGCCTTCCAGAGCAAGCCCGGCTTTGCCGACACCAATGCCATAGCGCAAGGCACGGCCATTATCGCCAACAAGATAAAGAAAACGCGCTTGTGTATCGACAACAAGTGTTCCCGGTGAATAAGGCGAATTATAGCTGACTTCCTGTCGCCAATATTTCGGGTTGATCTTGCTCATGTCGATAGCCGGCAACGGATACGGCTCGTTGGTCACGGGGCCATAAAGCGCTTTTATATCGGCCGGCACCGGCCATGTCGGCTCGGCCTCACGGACCGGATGGTTATAACGGTTGGTGACGCAGCCAAAAAGCGCGAATGGTGCTGCAACCAGAAATGTACGGCGAGACAGATGCCCCATAATAACTCCAAACAAAATATCGAACAGGTGCTAACATTGAAAGCTTAGCGTCAGGTTAAAATAGTTTAACTTTGCTACAAAGCGAGCAAGATTGTTAAATTGAAATCAATTGTGTCTTTTTCGCATCATAAACGGCTCTTTATCTGGTTTCTGGCAAAAAACATGCTATAGAACCAGTCATATAAACGAGCTTTACCTGATTTGAATTGCGAGAATTTTCATGGGTTTTAAATGTGGTATCGTCGGATTGCCCAATGTGGGTAAATCGACATTATTCAATGCTTTAACAAAAACAGCAGCAGCACAGGCGGCAAACTACCCCTTCTGCACCATCGAACCCAATACCGGCGAAGTGGCTGTTCCCGACCCGCGACTGAAAGAAATTGCCGCAATTGCCGGTTCAAAAGAAATCATTCCCACGCGCATCAGTTTTGTTGACATTGCCGGTCTTGTGCGCGGTGCGTCGAAAGGCGAGGGTCTCGGCAACCAGTTTTTGGCCAATATTCGTGAAGTTGATGCGATTGTCCATGTTCTTCGCTGTTTTATTGATGAAGATATTACCCATGTCGAAGGCCGGATTGACCCCGTTTCCGACGCGGCAACAGTGGAAACCGAATTGATGCTTGCCGATCTTGAAAGTCTGGAACGGCGCATCGTGGCAATGCGCAAACGGGCAACCGGCAAAGACAAGGAAGCACTTACCCTTCTGCCGATGATGGAAAAAGCGCTCGAACTTTTGCAAAATGGCAAACCGGTGCGCGTCATGCTTAAAGATATTTCGCCAGAAGACCGATCGATCGTGAATGGTTTTAATCTTCTGACATCAAAACCCGTTCTTTATGTGTGCAATGTTGCCGAAAGCGATGCGGCAAAAGGTAATGACTTTACCAAAGCTGTCGAACAAATGGCGGCCGAACAAGGGGCGGAAAGTGTTATTATTTCGGCCGCGATTGAAGCGGAAGTGGCGCAGTTGCCGGATGCGGAAGCACAAGAATATTTGCAGGAAATGGGACTTCATGAACCCGGACTTGACCGGTTGATCCGTGCCGGTTACCACCTGCTCGACCTTATTACCTATTTTACTTGCGGACCGAAAGAGACGCGGGCATGGACAATCAGGCGCGGTACCAAAGCACCGCAAGCGGCCGGCGTCATCCACTCCGATTTTGAACGCGGCTTTATCCGCGCCCAGACCATTGCCTATCGCGACTATGTCGAACTTGGCGGCGAAGTTGCAGCAAAAGAAGCCGGCAAAGCCCGTGACGAAGGCAAAGATTATGTCGTTCAGGACGGCGATATTATGCTGTTCAAGCATAATTCGTAATTTATAGTTGAAAATTTGTTCCGTCGGAAAAAATCGTCACAAATTTTGTCAAAGAGAGATTTTTAAAAAATAAAGACATCAACAAAACCACCCGACAGAAGACTTTACCGGATGGTTTTGGGGTTGAAATAAAAATTTTAAAAAAAAACGAGATTTGAACTCTTATCGCATAATAAATTGTTTAAAGTTTCTTGTGCTCGTCATATTTGAATTCGGGTGCCGCCATCAAACTTTCTTTGGTCACGTTGACCACCACCTTCCAGGCACCGTTTTCATGACGCATATAAATGGTTGACGGATCAACGACAACATAGCGTTCCCCCACGCCCAGAAAACCGCCGACACCGACAACTATACCGGCAACATTGTTTTGGCGGATGATAATGTCCTTAATCTGGCCAATCGGTTCATCGTGCTTGTTCAAAACCTTCGTATCAATCAGACTTGACGCAATAAAATCCGTTTCAGTCGGGGTGACATAACGCACGACAACATCACCATTAGGAAGTTTGACTTCCGAAGCTGGTTGCGTTGAAGTTTCCACCGTGATTTTCGGTGTTTGTGCAAATGCACTGCTGACAAAACCTGCCATCAAAACAGAAATAAAAGCCAATTTTTTCATTTATTACGCCTCGTTTGATAATTCGTTCTATGTAATATTAACACTTATAGGTTGCAATAGTTCCCGATCGTAATAAAAATAATCATTTTTCTATTTTGATAAACTTAAAACGAATATTTATCAAAATAATATAAAGGTATCTACTTTTGCGTTTTCTTTTGTGCTTGACTGCACACTGTTTATACTCTTGATGAAAAGAGCTTTCTCAGGTTATTTCATGCCATTTTTTCAATCGCCCTCATAACTGACAAGCGTGTGGACATTGACGCCCAATTGCCGCAATTTTTCTGCTCCGCCAAGGTCGGGCAAGTTAATGACAAAACATGCCGCAACAATTTCGGCATCCATCTGGTGCAAAAGTTCGGCGGCAGCAACAGCAGTACCACCGGTAGCTATAAGGTCGTCAACCAGCACCACCCGTTCGCCCGGTTTGACCGCATCGCGGTGCATTTCCATTTCGTCAATGCCATATTCAAGACTATAGGCAATACGCACCGTATCATAGGGTAGCTTGCCCTTTTTTCTGATTGGCACAAAGCCGGCCGATAGCTGGTGGGCTACAGCACCGCCAAGAATAAAGCCGCGCGCTTCGACACCGGCAATTTTATCGACTTTCAAACCGATATAGGGATAAACCAACGCGTCAATTGTGCGGCGAAAAGCACCGGCGTTTCCCATCAACGTGGTAATGTCGCGAAACTTCACTCCGGGTTTGGGATAATCCGAAATGGTACGGATTGCTTTTTTTAGTGTTTGTTCGAGTGTTTCATTTGTCATCAATTTTTCAATCCAATTCATTCCATATGCGTCTTTTTACGGCGTAGGTCAGGCCGGCAAAAACAATCAAAAACAAGATGACGCGAAAACCGGTCTTCCTGCGTATTTCCATATGCGGATCGGCAGTCCACATCAAAAAAGCCGATACATCACGCGCATAATTTATCACCGTTTCGTCAGTACCATCCTCGTAAGCGACAATACCGTCGCTTAAAGGCGGTGCCATTGCAAGTGTGGCTCCTGCATTAAAATAGGGGTTATACCAGTTACCATCTCCAATCGTCATATCTTCGGGGGCATCACTATAACCGGTCAGAAGTGCCGTTATATAATCGGGGCCTGCCTCGTTATAATTGGTAAAAATATCGGCAATAAAGCCGGGAAAAGGCAATGGAACAGCGCGCGCTTTTGCCATCAAAGAAAGGTCGCCGGGATTGGCGCCATTATTGGCAAATTTGGCCGCCTCGCTATTTGGAAAAGGCAAGGGAAAATAATCGGTCGGCACACCTTTTCTGACAAACATTTCGCCTTCGCTGTCGGGGCCGTCAGTCACGTCGTAAGTTCGGGCAAAGGCTTTTATCTGCTCCTCGTTATAGCCGAGTGCTTTCAGGTCGCGAAATGCGATATATTTGAGCGAATGGCATGTCGAGCAAACTTCTTTATAAACCTGCAAACCGCGCTGTAACTGCGCGCGGTCGAAAGTACCAAAGGGGCCGGAAAAGCTCCATTGCTGTTTTTCCGGTGTTTTTAGTGGATACGTTTCGTCTGCCGCACTAAAATAGCACACAAACAAAGACCCGATCATTGCAAGAGCGAAAATACCAGAACGTTTTACCATAGACGCCACCTGTCTTTGGGCTTTCTTGCCAGATCTTCGCTGATTGAACCGGGCACACGCCGTGTTTTTTCAAATTTCGGCAAAAGTGGCATAACGACAAGAAAAAACACAAAATAATAAGCCGTTGCAATTTGCGCCGACAGCACACTGGCATCGGAAATGGGTTGCGCCCCCAACCAGCCGAGAAACACAACATCGGCGATAAAAAGCCAGTAGAAAAGCTGGTAAGTGGGGCGATAGCGCGCCGAACGCACCCTGGAGCGGTCAAGCCAGGGCACAAACAGCCAGACCAGCACCGCCCCCGCCAGCACAATAACACCGCCAAAGGTCGAACTGATCGGGCCAATATCGAACGTAATGGCGCGCAACATGGCATAGAAGGGTAAAAAATACCATTCCGGCACAATATGCGTCGATGTTGTCATGGTGTCACCGGCAATATAATTGTCGGGGTGGCCCATATAATCGGGCATAAAAAATAAAAACCAGGCAAAGAAAATCAGAAAAACGCTAATGGCAAAAATATCTTTGATCGTTGCATAAGGGGTAAATGGCACGGTTTCCGACGGCGATTGAACTTCCACACCTGTCGGATTGTTCTGCCCGACATGATGAACGGACCAAACATGCAAGACCACCAGAAACACCAGAATAAAGGGAAAAAGGTAATGCAAGGTATAAAAGCGCTTCAAGGTCGGGTCACCGACATTGAAGCCACCCAGCAAGGTTTCATGCAGCCATGGGCCGACGACGGGAATGGCTTTGAACAAACCGGAAATAACCGAAGCCGCCGATGTTGACATCATACCCCAGACAAGGGTGTAGCCCAAAAAGGCACTGGCCATCATCACAAGGTAGATGAGAACACCGATAATCCACAAAAGCTCGCGCGGTGCCTTATGGGAGCCATAATAAAGCCCGCGCGCCAGATGGATATAGGCGGCAATAAAAAAGAAGGACGAGCCGACAGCATGCCACGGGCCGAACAGCCAGCCGAATTGGCCGTCGCGCATGAAACGCTCACGCGCATCAAAGGCCAATGTGACATCGGCAACATAGTGCATCGACATGACAATGCCGGTCAGAATTTGCGACACCAGCATCAAAGTGAGAATGCCGCCGAAAGTATAAAGATAATTGAGGTTGCGCGGTACAGGAAACGATACACCGAGATTATAAAGAAAACGCAACACCGGCAGGCGATTGTCGAGCCAGCGCGTCAAGGCAGTTTTCGGGATATAAGATGAAGGTTTGCTCATCACCATCTATCCAATCTGCAACAATGTATCGGACAGGAATTTATAGGGCGGAATGTCGAGATTGCGATTTGCCGGCCCCGAACGCACCCGCCCGGCCGTGTCATAGGCCGAACCGTGACACGGGCAATACCAGCCGCCGAACGCACCCTGCTGGCCAAGAGGCACACAACCGAGATGGGTGCAGATATTAATCATAATCAGCCAGTTTTCGCGGCTCTTTCCGGCCGAGCGGGCAATATCTGTCGCCGCTTGTTTTCCTTCAAGATTGGGATTTCGGGCATCCGGATCTTTCAACATTTCAAGACCAACCGATCGGGCTTCGGCAATTTCTTTTGCTGTGCGGTTGCGAATAACCACCGGCTGACCACGCCATTTGACTGTCACCGACATTCCCTCTTCAATACCGGAAATGTCCACTTCGATCGAAGCACTGGCCAGAACCTGCTCGTCAGGGCGCAACTGGTCGATAAAAGGCCACGCCACGCTACCAACGCCAAGCGCACCGGCAACACCGGTCGCAAGAAAAAGAAAATCACGTCGCGTTTTATCATTCATCAGCTATGGTAGAACCTTTTAGTCAAACGTATGGTTTTTAACATACCGCCCGAATTTGTCCACGCTTTTAGGAAAAAGCATCGGTTAAGCACTTATTTTTCTCAAAAATTATGAAGCTATTTCTTGAATAAGGTTACTTTAACCGTTTTGTGTTTCAAATGGCCACTTTTTAAAAATCGGTTGCCCGGCATTTTGCCGTTTTATCTTTGCCAGCAAGCCGGATCGCACTTTTTACCAGTTCTCGAGCGCACAAAACCGGGCCAATGGCGCCACCTTGCCGCGCTTGCCAGTCTATTCGTCAAGATTAAGATGCCCGCCCACCTGCCGGTTCCAAAGGCTTGCATAAATGCCGCCGTGCGCCAACAGTGCCTCGTGGGTACCATCTTCGACAATTTTACCTTTGTCCATAACGATGAGGCGATCCATCTCGGCAATTGTTGACAAGCGGTGGGCGATGGCCAGCACCGTTTTTCCCTGCATCAGGCGGGCAAGATTTTCCTGAATGGCTGCTTCAACTTCCGAATCAAGAGCCGACGTTGCTTCATCGAGAATGAGAATCGGTGCGTCTTTGAGCATGACACGTGATATGGCAATGCGCTGGCGTTGCCCGCCGGAAAGACGCGCGCCCCTTTCGCCGACAAAAGCATCATAACCGGTATAACCGTTCTGATCGCGCAAATTCTCAACAAAATCGGCCGCTTGCGCGTCCCGCACCGCCTCCTCCATCTCTTCAAAACTGGCATCGGGGCGGCCGTAAAGAATATTGTCTTTGAGCGAGCGGTGTAACAGCGAGGTATCTTGCGTCACCACGCCGATAGCTGCGCGCAAACTTTCTTGGCGAATATCGGCGATGTTTCGCCCGTCAATAAAAATACCCCCCTCTTCGACATCATGAAAACGCAACAAAAGGTTGACAAGGGTCGATTTTCCCGCACCGGAACGGCCGACAACGCCGACTTTTTGCCCCGGTTCGATATGAAGATTGAAGTGGCTTAGAACGCCTTTGCCATTGCCATAATGAAAACCGACATTTTCAAACCTTATATCGCCATCTTTGACAATCAGTTTTTTTGCCCCCGGCTTATCTTCAACCAGACGGTCACGGGCAATTGAATGCATACCATCTTCGACAATGCCGATATTTTCAAATAATGCCGACATTTCCCACATTATCCATTGCGCCATGCCGTTAAGACGCAAAACAAGACCAATGGCCACAGCAACGTCACCAACAAGAATTGCCCCCTGTTGCCAAAGATAAATTCCCGATGCGCCGACGACAAATAACAAAATGCAGTTGGATACATAAACACTAATTGAAAATTTCGAGATAAGGCGCATCTGCCGATAAACGGTTTGCTGGAATTGCACGAAACCTTCGCGGGCAAAACTTTCTTCTCTTTCATGATGGGAAAACAGTTTGACGGTGGCAATATTGGTATAGGAATCAACCACCCTTCCCGTCATCAGCGAGCGGGCATCGGCTTGCGCTTCCGAGGCAACACGCAATCTAGGAATAAAATAGCCGAGCAATGCGATATAGCTTAAAATCCACAAAACAAACGGCATCATTAACCGCCAATCCGCAGAGGCAGCAATGACAAGGGTGCCAAGAAAATAGACAATCACATAATTCAAAACGTCGAAAAGCTTCATCACCGATTCACGGATCGACAAAGCTGTCTGCATAACTTTGGCCGATATGCGTCCGGAAAATTCGTTCTGGAAAAAGCTCATCGACTGGCCAAGCAGATAACGGTGTACAAGCCAGCGAATGCGCATAGGATAGTTGCCAAGCAAGGTCTGGTGCATAACCATGCTGTGCATTGTCACAATAAGGGGAAGAATAACAACAACGAGAATGCCGATCAGGGCAAGTTTAAGACCCTGGGTGGCAAAAAATGTTTCACGCGGATTTTCGTTGAGCCAATCGACAATACTGCCCAGAAAGCCGAAAAGCGACACTTCTGTTATGGCAATAAGAGCGGTAAAAACAGCCATAAAAATCAGCCACGGCCAAACACCTCTTGTATAATAGAGGCAAAACCGGAAGAGATTTTGCGGTGGCCGTTCAAGCTGTTCGTCGGGAAAAGCATCCAATCTGCGTTCAAACCAGCCAAACATGGTCGAGCTCCTGTTTTTTTTGCTGTTGCCCTTGTTATTTCTGCCTTTTTGAAAAAATGACGAGACCTGACAACGGGTGTCTGATCAACAATCCTGACAGAAAATAGTGCGCCGCCAAATGTTTTTTAAGAAAATGTTCCAACCAAACGGGCAAAACCTGAAATTGGCAGGCTGATTGTCATGCCACTATTACAAATAAAGGAGCAATTGGCAACTTCAACGTGAAGGATAAAATTTCGCATCTCGAGAATTGCTGTTCGAGCGCCACCTATCTTTGCCATTCTGCTCCACCGCAAGGGTAAAGGCCTTGCTCCGACAATAAAAAACCTTCTTTGTTCAATCATTTTCCTTTGATTTTGGTCGGTCTTCACACATCGTCCCGATCTTTGGCCCGGGACGGATTTTGCCAAGCCATCCGTGACCGCCGCAGGCACAGAAAAAATGCCAAGCAAAGAACAGTGGCCTTTACACTGGCAGCCTAACAAGTCTATCACAGGAGCCATGACACTTCATATTGCACTTTTTCAACCCGACATTGCCGGAAATACCGGAACGATTTTGCGTTTGGGAGCCTGTTTTGGTGTGCCGGTCGACATTATCGAACCGGCCGGCTTTGACCTTTCCGACCGCCATTTGAAACGCGCCGGTATGGATTATCTGGAGATTGCAACATTAAACCGTCACCTTGACTGGCAGCATTTTCTTGCCACCCAGAAAGATGCCGGACGTCGTCTGGTACTTTTTACCACCAAAGTCGAAACACCCTATACCGAGTTTTGCTTTGATGACAATGATGTGCTGCTGTTCGGGCGTGAATCTGCCGGTGCCCCCGACTATGTCCACGAAGCTGTCGCAGCGCAGGTGACCATACCGATGGTCAAACCTGCCCGCTCGCTCAATCTGGCGGTCAGCGTTGCTATCGGCATCAGCGAGGCTCTGCGTCAAACACGAAAAAAAATTTGTTGAATTCAGGTTCGATAACAAAATTATCAAGAAGATGGATAAAAATTAATTAGGTAGACAAAGTCGCCCATAATCCTTAATTCTAGTGCGGATTTATGCCAAACGAGATTGTAGACACCGAACAATATGACCCTGACAGATATTCCCGACGACATGCCTTCCGATATCGAAGACAAAAAAAAACGGGCGGAAGAGTGGTTTCAATCCTTGCGTGACAGAGTGTGCAATTCGCTTGAAAAACTCGAGCGTGAATTGACCGGACAATTTGCCAATTTTTCTGCCGGGTCTTTTGTCAGGACACCGTGGGAAAAATCGGGTGGTCTCAATGGCGGCGGTGTCATGTCGATTATGAAAGGGCGTGTCTTTGAAAAAGCAGCGGTGCAGACCTCGACCGTCTATGGCGAATTTTCACCGCAATTCAGGAAAGACATTCCCGGTGCCGAAGACGACCCGCGATATTGGGCAAGCACCATTTCTATCATTGTCCATCCGCAAAGCCCGCATGTGCCGACAGTCCATTTCAATACACGGATGATTGTCACGACAAGACAATGGTTTGGTGGCGGCGCCGATTTAACCCCCATGTTGCCCGAACGGCGCACCCAGAACGATGTCGATACGCAAACCTTCCATAAAGCTTTTCAATATGTCTGTGAAAGACATAAGGATGTTGCCGACTATCCACGATTTAAAAAATGGTGTGACGAGTATTTTTTCCTGCGCCACCGTAATGAGCCACGCGGCGTCGGCGGTATTTTTTTTGATTGGCTGCACAGCAATGAAGCTGCCGGCGGCTTTGAAGCCGATTTTCGTTTTTGTCAGGATGTCGGGCGTGCCTTCGACATTGTCTACCCCCATATCGTCCGGCAAAACTTCAACAAGCCATGGACAGAAAAACAGCGTGAAGCACAGCTTGTCCAGCGTGGACGCTATGTCGAATTCAACCTGCTTGAAGACCGCGGCACAATTTTCGGGCTGAAAACCGGTGGCAATATTACCAGCATCCTGTCATCGCTGCCGCCGGTTGTTAAATGGCTATGAAGAAAATTTTCTGCGCAAATTCCGTTTTTGTACACAAATCCTGTTGTTCTGGCAATTTCTGTTGTTATGACAAGGCCATATCCAGCAAGGCCTGACGATCAAGCAGAAAGCCGCTTTCGACCCAGCGTTTTTCCAATATCTTGAGCTTACTGCCGATAAGCGGACCTTCGGTGATGCCCAATGGCAACAAATCTTTGCCGCTTATGGGAAAAACCGGGCTATCATTCGTTTCGACAAGCTTGCGCAAGCGGATATAATGGTTTGCCTCGACAAGAGCATTGTCATTGCTCAGCGCATGGGCACGGGCATTGGCAAGAAGAAGCGTAAGCTTATCAAGGACGGCCTGTTTGCCGTGATGATAGACCAGTTTTTTAAGTTCCAGATCGGAACAGTCATATTTGATTGCATTGATTTTTGCCCAATTGAGCAACCTTGTCTTTTCGGCTTTGGAAAAACGCAAAACGTCGGCCATTTTTGCCATCCGGTTCACATCCGGCGGCAAAATGCTGAAAAACCGCAAAAGCGGGTCAGGAGCAAAACCCATGACATGTTCGGTTTCGACAAGCGGACGAAAAGCATCAATGCCCCATTTTTCCGTTTCAGGCACAATAACAGCCAATATTGCCGTCTGGCGCATCCACAACAGGGCGCGTGTCGGATCGGGTGCAGAAAACAGTTTTTTCAGTTCCGACCACACCCGTTCTGCCGATAGTTGCAACAAACCATCTTTCAAGCGGGCACAGGCCTTGAGGGCTTCGGCATCCGGCCGCCCGTGCCCGACCCAGGCAAAAAGCCGAAAAAACCGTAAAATACGCAAATAATCTTCCTTGATGCGCTGTTGTGGATCGCCGATAAAACGCAGTGTCTCGGTTTCAATATCGGCAAGGCCGTTGACATCGTCATAAATGTTTCCAGCAGCATCGGCATAAATGGCATTGATGGTAAAATCCCGCCTTTCGGCATCTATTTTCCAATCACGGCCAAAGACCACTTTGGCTCGCCGCCCATCGGTCTCAAGATCGGCACGCAATGTCGTTACCTCGAAACCATGGCCGTTGACAACTGCCGTAACTGTGCCATGCTCAATGCCGGTTGGCACCGCATTAAAGCCGGCTGCCGTAATTCTTTTGATAACTTCTTCAGGCAAACATGTTGTTGCAATATCAATATCGTTGACCGGATACCCCAAAAGCTGGTTGCGCACGGCACCGCCAACCACACGTGCCTCTTCGCCATTTTCCGACAGATAATGAAGAAGCTTTTGCAGCCCTTTGTCGTGGAGCCACAAGGCCTTTTTGGCGATATTGAGCGTAGTCACTGAGATAACCTTTCCAAGAGCGCGCGAATCATTCCCGCTGTTGCTCCCCATATATAATGGTTCTCATACGAAATTGCATAGAAGCTGCGCACCTCGTTACCGAGCTTTTTTGTCGCAAGGACATAATTTTTCCGCTCCATCAGAAAGGACAAAGGAACGGTAAATATTTCTGCCACCTCTTGCCCGTTTCTGACAAATTGTGTGCCCTTGTCGATAATGCCGACAATGGGTTTCACCTCATAGCCCGTCGAGGTGTAATAGCAGCAAAGCTCACCCAATTTGGAAAAATTGCGCCGGTCAAGCCCTATTTCTTCATTGGCTTCACGAAGTGCGGTTTCTTCGTCGTTCTGGTCATTTTTTTCTTTCTTGCCACCGGGAAAAGCAATTTGGCCTTTATGTTTGTCAAGAATGTCTGTTCTTTTTGTCAAAAGAAGATGAACCTCGCCTGCCTGTTTTTCGCCTGCCTGTTTTTCGCCTGCCTGTTTTTCGCCTGCCTGTTTTTCGCCTGCCT
>NZ_CALYQK010000052.1 GCF_945285465.1 uncultured Bartonella sp.
ATCGCATAGCAGTTAAAATTTGCTTTCTTTAATGCACTGCATGCATCCCATGCCGCTTTTTTTGAATCAAAACCTGTAAAACGGGCACGATAATAACGTTGGCCATCTTTATCGAAAATCTGGGTGTCGGGGCGAACCTTTGCCAAAGCGGGGCGAGCGGCATTTACCGCACTTGCAAGCATTTCTGTCGCCTGTTTTTCATTCGGTAATGAGGCAATCTGTATGGCCCAGCCGGTTGCAGTTGAATTGGTATTTGTCGCAGCCGAAGCGGTAACAACGGGATCAATTGCTTCAAGGCCTTTTGTATTTTGCGCAGGTGTGGGAGCGACAAACTTGTTTACCTCGGCCACCGCTGGCGATTGTTTTTGTGTCACATTGGTGAGTGCCGTCAAAACCTGTGCAACATTGTCTTGCTTTGGCATAACATCGGCCTTTGCTACCGGAATAGGTGCGTCGTGAGCTTGTGGCAGATCATATTGTGTCGCGGCGATCAGCGGGGCGCGTGTTTTTGAGCGGCTTGCTTCCGGTAAATAGCGGCGCAACAATTCAGCCATATGCGCGTCGCGCAAAGCAGAGGAGCGACCACCCATGACTACGGCGACAATTGAGCGTCCATCTATGCGCATCGATGTTGCAAGGTTGGAACCAGACATGCTTGTATAGCCGGTTTTAATACCATCAACGCCTTTCATATTCTTGACAAGGCGGTTATGACCATTAACGGTTTGGCCGCGAAACTGGAAACTTGTGGTCTTGAACCATTTATATTGGTTCGGAAAGTGTTCGCGCAAGGCAAGTGACAATATTGCAAGGTCGCGTGCGGTTGAATAGTTTTGCGTATCGGGCAGTCCCGAGGCATTGGAAAAATTGGTATTCATCATGCCGAGTCGACGTGCTTTGACGGTCATGATCTGGGCAAATCGCTGCTCCGAACCGCCAAGATATTCGCCAATTGCAGTTGCGACGTCATTGGCCGATTTTGTGATCAACGCTTTGGCAGCAAGCTCGGCAGGAATTGTTTGTCCGGCTTTGAAGCCGATTTTTGTGGGCGGGCGCGCGGCCGCATATGCCGAGACAGGAATCGGCGTATTAGGAGTAACTCTTCCTGCTTGCATCGCCTCAAACAGCAGATAGAGCGTCATCATTTTTGTTAGTGAAGCCGGGTAACGGCGTGCATTGCCATTAACTTCAAAAAGTGTTCGTCCGGTATTGGCATCGACAACGATGGCAGCGTATTTTTCTGCATAGGCACTTTGTGGTGCAGCATTTGCATAGGCAATGGACATAGAAAGCACTAATGTAGCAATGGCGGTTTTTTGAACGAGATTTGCTACTTTTTGATAGGCTTTTTGCACTTTTGATAACCCCTGATTTAGCCAAACAAAATTTGCGCCAGAGTTTGCTCTGCCGCCGCGTTTGCCGGAAGATTAAACCGACAGCGTTACCAATTTGTTTATAAAAGCGTTTTTTTTCACTTTATGGAAAAGATAGCTACCAGACGGTTTGTAGTGGAAAGTTGCATAAAACAATGATTAAACTGTCTTAGGAAGACCTTATAATTTGACAAAAATATATTACATGATTTGACATAATGAGCAAAATTGACGGTGGTGAAAGAATTTGCCAAAATTGACAAAACATAATGAAGAACGAAGGGGCGGAAACTCAGGCAACAGCGAGACGATCGTTGCAATCCAAACCGTTTCTAAAGTGAAAAGGCCCGACTTTTATCGTGTGCTATTGTTGAACGACGACTACACGCCAATGGATTTTGTCGTCTTCATTTTAGAAAAGTTTTTCCGCAAAAATCGCGAAGATGCAACGCGTATCATGTTGAATGTCCATCAAACCGGCGTTGGGGAATGCGGTATCTATTCATATGAAGTAGCTGAAACGAAAGTTACGCAGGTCATGGATTGTGCGCGTGAAAACCAGCATCCTTTGCAATGTGTAATGGAAAGAAAGTGACAGCCAATGCCGTCTTTTACAACCAGTCTTGAAAAGACACTCCATCGGGCATTAATGATTGCCAGTGACGCACATCAGGAATATGCGACGCTGGAACATCTGCTTTTAGCGCTTCTTGACGATGTTGATGCCAAAGCTGTCATTAATGCCAGCAATGTTGATATCGAACAATTGCGCGCGCGATTGACGCAATACATCCAGTCGGAGCTTGATTCGCAAATTGGCGATGATGACGATACAAAACCGACCAATTCATTCCAGCGTGTTATTCAACGTGCGGTTATTCACGTTCAATCTGCCGGTCGCGATGTTGTAACTGGAGCCAACGTTCTTGTTGCGATTTTTGCCGAACGTGAGAGCTTTGCCGCATTCTTTTTACAAGAACTCGGTATGACACGCTATGACGCGGTCAATTTTATCTCTCATGGCATTGCTTCGGCAAGCAGTGCGGCAAGTTTTCCGTTGGGTGACCATGAAGACGATGATGAAGGCGGCCAATCGGATAAAAAAGAAACAGATGCTCTTTCGGCTTATTGTGTCAACTTGAACGAACGTGCCCGTCAGGGCAAAATTGATACACTTATCGGCCGTGATAAAGAAATTGCCCGCGCGATCCAGATTTTATGTCGCCGTTCCAAAAATAATCCACTTCTTGTCGGTGAACCGGGCGTGGGTAAAACGGCAATTGCCGAAGGTCTGGCAAAACGGATTGTCGAAGGTGATGTGCCGGAAGTTTTAAACAGCGCAACAATTTTTTCGCTGGATATGGGGTTGCTTGTTGCCGGTACGCGATATCGGGGTGATTTTGAAGAACGGTTGAAACAGGTTGTTAAGGAACTCGAAAATTTTAACGGTGCCATTCTTTTTATTGATGAAATTCATACAATGATTGGTGCCGGCGCCACATCAGGTGGCAGCATGGATGCGGCAAATTTGTTAAAGCCTGCTCTGTCTTCGGGAGCTATTCGGTGTATCGGATCGACGACGTATAAAGAATATCGTCAAATATTTGAAAAAGACCGGGCGTTGACCCGGCGCTTCCAGAAAATTGATGTCAATGAGCCTTCTATCGACGATGCAATTGAAATTATGAAAGGGTTGAAGCCGTATTTTGAAAATTTTCATCAGATAAAATATACCGATGAGGCTATGAAAGCCTCGGTGGAATTGTCTTCCCGCTATATGGGCGACCGCAAACTACCGGACAAAGCTATCGACATCGTTGACGAAACTGGGGCGGCGCAAATGCTTTTGCCCAAAAGCAAAAGAAAAAAGACCATTGGCATTAAAGAAATCGAGCAAACAGTGGCAACAATGGCGCGCATTCCACAGAAAACTGTTTCGCGCGATGACCGTAAAACACTTGCCAATCTGGAAAAAGAATTGAAGAACGTTGTTTACGGGCAGGATAAGGCCATAGCCGCTTTGACTTCGTCAATAAAATTGGCACGTGCTGGTTTACGTGAACCGGATAAACCGATTGGAAGCTATGTGTTTTCCGGTCCGACAGGCGTGGGCAAAACCGAGGTGGCAAAACAACTTGCATCATCGTTGGGCATTGAACTTTTGCGTTTTGATATGTCGGAATATATGGAACGGCATACAGTTTCGCGGCTGATAGGGGCGCCGCCCGGATATGTCGGTTTTGATCAGGGTGGGTTGTTGACAGACGCGGTAGATCAACATCCTCATGCAGTGTTGCTGCTCGACGAAATTGAGAAAGCCCATCCTGACCTTTATAACATTTTGTTGCAGGTTATGGATCACGGCAAACTCACCGATCATAACGGCAAGCAGATCGACTTCCGTAACATTATCCTTATTATGACAACAAATGCAGGTGCCATGAATATGGCAAAATCGGCAATCGGCTTCGGGAAAACCGAGCGCGAAGGTGATGATGTTGAGGCAATCAATCAACTATTTCCGCCCGAATTCCGTAATCGTCTCGATGCAATCATTCCTTTTGCCCCATTGTCTGAACCGTTTATTCATCAGGTTGTGCAGAAATTCATTTTGCAACTTGAAGCGCAACTTGCCGACCGGGAAATCACATTTGAATTAAGCGAAGCGGCTATTAAATGGCTCGCCGATAAAGGTTATGATGCGCATATGGGGGCACGGCCTTTGTCGCGGGTTATTCAGGAATACATCAAAAAGCCGCTAGCGGAGGAGATATTATTTGGGAAACTGCGGCACGGTGGCATGGTCAAGGTTTTGCCGGATAAAACCGATAAGAAAAAGCTTGCCCTTGAAATAGTCGGTAGTGAACTACTGACAAATAAAAAACCAATAAAAGTTGTCAAAAGCGATAAGAAACGGGAAAAAAACCGACACCGGCAAATTGATAAAAGCCCGTGCAATAGTCAATAAAAACCTGCGCAATCCTAGTTTGTGCAGGCTTTATCAAAAATTCAATACGGTTCTGTTTTTTAAGACCACAGTAATTGTGAACTTCGTTCAATTTGAAAGGGCAGCGCGGATTTTAGCCGCTGATTCTTCAAGTGTTTTTGTATCCACCGGCTCTCCGCTATGAGGTTTTAACGCCACATTGTCGAAGCGCGGTATAACATGGAAGTGGAGATGAAATACCGTCTGTCCACTTGCCGGCTCGTTAAATTGCATGACAGTTACGCCATCGGCATTGAAAGCTTTTTTGACGGCTATTGCTATTTTTTGAACAACCTTGATTAAATTGGCGAGCATTTCAGGTTTTGCATCAAGCAGATTGCGCGACCCTTGACGCGGGACAATTAAAGTGTGCCCAATTCCTTGTGGCATAACATCCATAAAGGCAACGACATTGTCATCTTCATAAACGCGAACAGAAGGTATTTCACCTTTAAGCAACTTCGCAAAAATATTGTTTTCGTCATAGCTTTTATGCATTTTATCTCCTCACTTTGTTGCTTGAAATTTAAAAAATTTTTAAAACTATAATCACCATTTTTTATTCCGGCTGAAAGCCTTCAAAGATCATCTGGTCCGAATTTTTACGTGCTCTTTCCCATTCGGACATATTATGAATTGTCCATGACAATACAGGCATATGGAGTTTTTCCCTGGCAAACCGGACAAACGGATTTGCTAATTGACGAAAATTATAGGCAACAAATTCCATGTCATGGGCAAGCATGGCAAAATGTTCTTCAATTTCGTTGCGCCGGTTTCCCTCGGCCTTAATTCCGTGGGGAATGGTATGATCGCAGAAACGTATGCGTCGCAACAAGTGAATATTCTGTGACATAATGGCCGCGTTATTCGGATAAGCAACCAATAATTCCGTTACGCGCGAAATTAGTCCGGCATCTTCGCCTTCGTTGCCTTCGAGATTGACAAGAATAGGCACTTTACCAGCAATGGTTTTCAGCATTTCTTCAAATGTGATGATGTGCTGTTTATTGTCGTTAAGTACAATGTTGGCGATTTCTGCTAAACGTAAATCTATAATTCTTTTGTTTTGACCGGTCAGCTGCTCGACCGAAACGCCATGAAACACGACGGGGACACCGTCGTGTGAAAGCTGGACATCACAATAGATTGTATAATTTTGCAGTGCAGCACGTTCAAATGCCGGCAAAGTATTTTCCAGCACCAACGGCTCGTTCCCATGAAGCCCTCTGTGCGCTATGGGAGTCTTTGTCAGCCAATCAAGCCGCATCACTTATACTTCCAGAATCGCTTCCACTTCTACCGGAACATCCATCGGAAGGGCGGCAACCCCAACAGCAGAACGCGCATGTTTTCCGGCCTCTCCCAAGACGTTGACAAAAAGGTCGGACGCCCCGTTGGCAACTTGTGGGATATCGGTAAAATTCGGATCTGCGGCAACAAAAGCTGTGACTTTTATGACCTGTTTGATCTTGTTTAAATCGCCTAATGCCGCTTGCGCTTGCGCGAGTATATTGATGGCACAGGCTTCGGCAGATTTTTTTGCTTGTTCGCCACTGACTGTTCTACCAACTTTACCAATCGCAACAGGCTTGCCTTCATTGAGCGGTAGTTGCCCCGAAATATAAAGCTGGTTACCACATTTTCTAGCCGTTACATAATTGGCGACAGGTTGTACAGCAGCAGGAATTTTGATACCGAGCTTGGTTAAACGGTTTTCAATCGTATCAGACATATTTCACCTCTTTTCCTGTCAATTCATATTTGCTCAATAACGCATTTCTGCAAACATGCAAATGCGCAGTTTATAAAAAGAAATTTATTCACCCATTGTCTGTTTTATATGGTAACGAAAAAGTCTCGAAAAACAGGAATATGCCGGATGTTGAAATTTCTTTTTGCTGCTATTTTGTTTTCTGCAAGTCTTGGTTTTGCCAAAGCCGATGATAAAATTTTCATGGTTCCACATTTGGCGATCTATGATTTGCAATTGGAAAGTGCTTCCGACAAATCCGGTATTTCGGGTCTGTTCGGTCGAATGGCGTTCGAGTTTAATGGCTCGGTTTGCGAAGGCTATACTACGCGATTTCGCTTTGTAACACGTATCAATATGGCTGATGCGCCAACCCGGCTAACAGATCAGCAGACAACGAGTTTTGAATCGTCAAATGGCAAAGAGTTCCGTTTTGTAAGCAAAACAATCGTCGATCAGGAGGTTACGAACGAAACCGATGGCGTAGCCAAAATTGTCAACGACGAAATGATCGTTAATTTGAAAAAACCGAAAGAAAAGGAGATCAAGCTCAAATCGGCGGCCTTTCCGACTGTGCAGACACAAGAGCTTATCAGGCAGGCCAAAGCCGGTCGTCACTTTTATCGGACCACGGTTTTTGACGGTTCCGACAATGCCGACAATCTGACGGAAGTGACTGTCGTCGTCGGCGATAAAGAAAATGCAAAAGCCGACAGTGAAACAAAACTTATGGGAAAAATGGGGCAAGAGCCCTATTGGCCGGTAACAATTTCCTATTTTAATGATGATGAAAATCAAGACGGTTTGCCAGTCTATAGAACAAGTTTTTTGCTTTATGAAAATGGTTTTACCCGCAATCTTGTGATGGATTATGGTAATTTTTCGGTTCATGGAAAACTCGAAACATTCAAGTTATTTGATAACAAATCTCCAAATGAAAATTGCAAAGAATAAATGCCAGTGTTTAAAGAATAAATGTCAGTGTTTTATGAACATTCTACCCATTCACGCCTTATGTGCTGCAAATCACGCCTTATATGTTGCAAATAGAATTAAACCAGCCAAAAGGACTTGACGGTTTTTTTCATTTCGCTTAACAAGCAGCCATTCCACACACGGGAAAAGGGTAACTGCGGGAGAAATCCGCATTTGTCCACCGGTGGCAGTTGTTCTGCCTCATTCCGTGGAGGTTCAACCGGAAAGGATAAAAGAATGGCATTGCCAGATTTTACTATGCGCCAGCTTTTGGAAGCTGGAGTTCACTTTGGTCACCAGACCCATCGCTGGAACCCGAAAATGGCCCGCTACATTTACGGGCAGCGTAATAACATCCATATTATCGACCTTGCACAGACTGTGCCCCTTCTTCACAATGCGTTGAAGGTGGTGTCGGACACAGTTGCTCGCGGCGGGCGTGTACTTTTTGTCGGGACAAAACGTCAGGCCTCCGACATTATTGCTGAAGCGGCCATTCGCTCGGCACAATATTATGTAAATTCGCGTTGGCTTGGTGGTATGCTGACCAACTGGAAAACTATTTCGCATTCAATTCAGCGTTTGCGTAAACTGGATGAAATTCTCGCAAATGAGGCGCAAGGTTTTACCAAAAAAGAACGTCTGAATTTGGAACATGATCGTGATAAACTCAATCGCGCGCTCGGCGGTATCAAAGATATGGGCTCGGTTCCGGATTTATTGTTTATCATTGACACCAACAAAGAAGCAATTGCCATTGAAGAAGCTAAGCGGTTGAAAATTCCGGTCGTTGCGGTTATTGATACCAATTGTGACCCTGATAATATCGACTATCCAATTCCCGGCAATGATGATGCATCGCGTGCAATTGCGCTTTACTGTGATCTGATCGCCAGAGCTGCTTTGGATGGTATTGCCCGTCAACAAGGCGCAATGGGTATTGATCTAGGTGCACAGGTCGATGCACCGGTTGAACCTGTTCTGGAAATCAAAGAAGAAATTTCTTCGGCAGAATAATGAGTGAAGTGTCTTTTGAACGAAAAGGACACTTTTTTCTAGATTAAAAGGTTGCGGGCGTGCTGAGGAATGATCCTTGCGCGCTTTCGCCGTTATTAAGATTAAGAGGCAAATATGAGCATTACCGCAGCACAGGTTAAAGAACTTCGCGAAATGTCGGGCGCCGGAATGATGGATTGCAAGGCTGCTTTGGCAGAAACAAATGGCGATATGGAAGCAGCCGTTGATTGGTTGCGCAAAAAAGGTATTGCTAAAGCAGATAAAAAAGCGGGGCGAACGGCCGCTGAAGGTTTGGTGGGGGTTGCATCAAACGGTAAAAAGGCGGTTCTTGTCGAGGTCAATTCTGAAACAGACTTTGTTGCCCGTAACGACGCGTTTCAGAATATCGTTCGCAATGTAGCCAAAGCCGCTCTGGATACCGACGGAACCTTGGAAAAAGTTTCGATCTCTCTTTATCCCGGCTCAGATAAAACAGTTGCCGATACAATCAAAGATGCAATCGGAACTATCGGCGAGAACATGACATTCCGCCGTTCAGCTGAACTTTCAGTCGATGACGGTGTTGTTGCGACTTATATTCACAACGGCATTGGTGACGGTTTGGGTAAGATCGGCGTTCTTGTTGCCGTTGAAACAAATGGTGATAAAGAGGCAGCCGAACGGTTTGGCCGCCAGATTGCAATGCACGTTGCGGCATCCAGTCCGTTGGCTTTGACACCCGAGGAAGTTGATCCGGCTGCAGTCGAACGTGAAAAAGCGATTTATTCCGAGCAAGCCCAGCAATCGGGAAAGCCGGCAAATATCGTTGAAAAAATGGTTGAAGGCCGCATGCGGAAATTTTTTGAAGAAGTTGTGTTGCTTTCTCAAGCGTTTGTTGTCAATCCCGACCAGACTGTTAGTCAAGCTCTGAAAGAAGCGGAAAAAGAAATCGGTGCGCCAGCAAAAATTACCGGTTTTATCCGTTTTGCATTGGGCGAGGGCATCGAAAAGGAAGAAAGTGATTTTGCTGCGGAAGTTGCAGCTGCCGTCAAAGGGTAAGTTATTAAACATAATTTCCCCATATTTGCACATCGCGTTGCTTTTTTAGCATTGTGACATGCGGAAAAAACGTTGTAGAGAGGGCATCGCGTGACAATGCGATGCCCTTCGTGTATCGAGGGCAAAAATGATTTTTGCATTTGGAGACTACTTATGACGAATACCCCGCGATACAAACGTATTTTATTGAAAGCTTCTGGCGAGGCGCTGATGGGCGGGCAGAGTTTTGGTATTGATGTGTCTGTTGTTGACCGTATTGCCAAAGATATTGCCGATGCCCACTCTATGGGGGTTGAAGTGGGGGTGGTTATTGGTGGGGGGAATATTTTTCGCGGTGTGGCGGTCGCCTCGCGAGGTGGCGATCGTGTTACCGGCGACCACATGGGAATGCTTGCTACAGCAATCAATTCACTTGCTTTGCGCACGTCGCTAACAAAACTTGGAGTTGATGTTGTTGTTCTTTCAGCAATTGCCATGCCGCAAATTTGCGAAAGTTTTTCGCAACGTAAAGCGGTAAGTTATATTGGTCAGGGAAAAGTTGTAATTTTTGCCGGTGGTACAGGAAATCCTTTTTTTACCACTGATTCGGCTGCAGCGCTTAGAGCCGCAGAAATTGGTGCTGATGTTCTTCTCAAAGCGACACAAGTTGACGGCATTTATTCAGCCGACCCCAAAAAGGATGCAACAGCGACACGGTTTGATCGCTTGACCCATGACGAAGTGATAAAAAGAGGGCTTTCGGTAATGGATACGACCGCTATTGCGCTTGCCCGTGAAAACCATGTTCCCATAATTGTTTATTCCATTCATGAAAAGAATGGTCTGGCAAATGTATTGAATGGAACTGGACGGTATACGGTGGTATCGGAATAACATGATTATAGAGCAGCAATTCAAAGGAGAATTAGCATGAATGACGCTACGAATATCGACGATCTCAAGCGCCGTATGGATGGCGCCATTTCATCATTCAAACATGAGTTGACAGGACTGCGGACGGGACGTGCTTCATCAAGCCTTCTCGAGCCGATAACAGTCGAGGCGTATGGTTCGGTTGTTCCTATCAATCAGGTTGCCAATATAACGGTACCCGAACCACGCATGTTGTCGGTATCCGTTTGGGATAAATCCATGGTAAATGCCGTAGACAGAGCGATCAGAGAATCTTCTTTGGGATTAAATCCGATCGTTGACGGGACTACTTTGCGTATTCCACTTCCTGAATTGAACGAGGAACGTCGCAAAGAACTGGTCAAAATTGCCCACCAATATGCCGAACAGGCACGAGTGGCGGTTCGCCATGTGCGTCGTGATGGTATGGAAACTGCCAAAAAAGCAGAAAAAGACGGGGAAATCGGCCAGGACGAAAGCCGTATTGTTTCCGATAAAATCCAAAAGCTTACGGACGAAACAATTACCGAGATTGACAAGGTACTTGCGATTAAACAAGCAGAAATCATGCAAGTCTGAGAAAATTTCACGGCGTAAAGGTCAGAAATTATGCAGTATCCACGTCATATCGCCATCATTATGGACGGAAACGGTCGTTGGGCACGTGCACGTGGATTACCCCGCATTGCCGGGCATAAAGCGGGGATGGAAACTCTCCACCGGATTGTCCGTCATGCAAGTCATATGGGTCTTCAGTGGTTGACCGTGTTTGCATTTTCGTCGGAAAACTGGTCGCGTCCAGCGGCAGAAATCAATCATCTTATGGCGTTGTTGCGGTTGTTTATAAAACGCGATCTCGACGAACTTTGTAACAACAATGTGCGTATTCGGGTGATCGGCGAACGGCGTGGCATACCTTGCGAAATTGCAAAGCTGCTTGATGAAGCCGAAACGATGACTGCAAATAATAACGGTCTTAATCTCGTCGTTGCCTTTAATTATGGAGGCAGGGCCGAAATTGTCTGTGCGATGAAACAATTGGCCGATGCGGTATTGAAACAAGAAATCAACATTGACGAGATCAACGAAAATGTTGTTGGCCGTTGTCTTGATACATATGATATACCGGATCCGGATCTCGTTATACGGACAAGTGGAGAACAAAGACTATCGAATTTTCTTTTGTGGCAGTCGGCTTATAGCGAGTTATATTTTTCTTCCTGCTATTGGCCGGATTTTGACGAGGCGGTACTTGATAAAGCGGTGCAGGATTATTGGATGCGCGAGCGGCGTTTTGGAGCGGTGCATGAAACAGTGCAGGATAGCGAAGATTTGTTATGATTTTGCCTGTTGTGTCGGAATGCCAACGAACTGGACTCGTTATTCATGAGAAACAGTTTTGCGATCGGAGAACGAATGTCTAATCTTCTCATGAGAATCCTGACAGCTTTTGTTTTGGCAGTAATAACACTTTGTGTAACATGGGAAGGCGGCTTTTTGTTTGCGCTTTTTGCGTGGTGCATCGGTGTACTTGTTCTTGTGGAATGGATGGGCATTACCAAAGAATATTGGCAAAAAATTCACAAGATTAGTGTTGGTGTCGCCTATGTCGGAATTGGAATCTTACTGGTTCTGGATTATTCGGCACCACTTGTTTTTACGGCAATTTTTCTATTTGCCGTTATTCTTGCTCTTTTATCATTACGACAAGCCGGATGGGTTGCTGGAGGCTTTCTCTATGCTGCCTTGCCAGTTGCTTCGATGACCTATATCCGTGGTGAAGAGCCTTTTGGTTTTGGTGCAATTATTTTTCTGTTCGCTATTGTCTGGGGAACAGATATCGCTGCCTATTTTAATGGTCGCTCGTTAGGTGGTCCCAAACTTGCCCCAACATTTTCTCCGAACAAAACCTGGAGCGGGGCAATTGGCGGGGCTTTGGCAGGGACTGCGGGCGGGGTACTGGTCGCTTTTTTCGTGTTGAACACAACGCCAGCCAATTTATTTATTCCTTTTTTGGCCTTAGCGCTCTCAATTATATCGCAAATCGGCGATATTTTTGAATCATGGGTAAAACGTAAATTCGCTGTCAAGGATTCCGGCCATCTGTTGCCTGGACATGGTGGATTTATGGATCGTGTGGACGGGCTGGTTTTTGCGGCAGTTTTCCTGTATATTGTCGGCGCTATTGTGGCTGATATGACGGTGCCTTCCAATATGTTTAACCTGATCTGATAGTGGGAGCCGTTGTTGGAACCATTTCATTTTATTACTGATATCGGTTATCCGCTGTTGCGCATTTTTGGCGTGATATGCGTTATTATGGTGATAATTTTCGTTCACGAGATGGGCCATTATCTTGTCGGCCGATGGTGCGGCATCGGCGCTAGTGTCTTTTCGTTAGGATTTGGACCGGAAATTTGTGCCTTTACCGATAAACGCGGAACGCGTTGGCGAATAGCGGCAATTCCGCTTGGTGGTTATGTTAAATTCATTGGTGATGAGGATACAGCCGGAATGGCTTCAAAAGCCGATGCAGCTGTCCTCCCCGGTTCTTTTGCTGCCGCCGGTGCATGGGCGCGGGCGGCAACTGTGTTTGCTGGTCCGTTTACTAACGCAATTTTCACTGTTGTTATCTTGTCATTTTTCTTTTTTTCTTATGGGCGCATGACGATCGAGCCTGTAATAGGGTCGCTTATTAATGGTGCACCAGCGATGGCGGCAGGTTTGAAGCCCGGTGATCGTTTTGTTGAAATGGACGGGAAAAAAGTCGTTAGCTTTGATGATTTGATCGGCTATGTTTCTCTTCATAGTGATGATCCAATTGCTTTTGTGATGGAGCGGGAGGGCCAACCGTTTAATGTTGTAATTACACCAAAAGCGACTGAAAGAGATGACGGTTTTGGAAATAAAGTGCGTGTCGGCATGATCGGGGCAGCAGCACCTGCCGATCCGAATAATCCGCAGCGGCTTGATCCGGCATATGAGAAGCATATTGATTATGGTTTGTTTGCTGCAATTAGACAAGCAACCGATACGTCAGCCTTTATCGTTGTTCAGACAGTGCGTTTTATCGGGCGCCTGATAATGGGCAGGGAAGATCGGTGCCAGTTGAGTGGCCCATCAAAAACGGCAACAATAGCTTGGCAGGTCAGCGAAACCGGCTTTATGTCTTTGCTTAATTTTACGGCTTTTCTTTCTATCGGAATCGGCTTGATCAACCTTTTTCCACTACCGCCGCTTGATGGCGGGCATCTGGTCTTTTACGTGATTGAAGCAATTATCGGGCGCCCAGTACCCAAACGTATCCAAGAATCAATATTTGCAGTAGGCTTAATTGTTGTGTTGATGTTTATGGTATTTGCAATATCCAATGATTATTTATGCTGGTTCGGTTGATTAAGCTGTGTTAA
>NZ_CALYQK010000053.1 GCF_945285465.1 uncultured Bartonella sp.
ATGATGAACTGGCGAAAAAGTTCAAACTTCAAACATGGTTTTTGCGATGCTTGTGACTCCTGGCAAAAGGCGGCGTAGAAAACGCCAATGGACGTATTAGACGATGGCTGCCAGGAAAGATTGACCTTGAGGCTCTATCCGATCAGGACATCGAGGATATTATGATCACCATAAACACAACGCCGCGAAAATGCCTCGACTTAAAACGCCATTTCTCTCCTTTATGGAAAACCTTGGAACCGATATCAAATTATGCTTTAAATAAACTGTGTTGCACTTCACGTGTGAATTTACCCTATAGAAAGTGCATTTTATGCAAGTTGACCGGTTTTGTGATAGAATCGCCTTTCTACTATGCTATCGCTTCCTGCAAAATTTTTGCCGAAAAAGAACCGGTTATAAAAAAAAGGAAGTGGATAAACACCACTTCCTGTCTGCAAAGATGAAATTCTATTTGTCAGAAGATAGAAATCAAGCTTCTTGAATGTGCGCTTCAAGGAACCACAAGCTTTTATCTAGTTCACGTGAGGCGGCAGTGAAAATATCGGCCGTATCGGCATCTCCAGCTTCATCAGCATCGTCAATGGCCTTACGAACTTCATTGGCAGCGTCACCATAACGTTCGATAAGTGCGAGAAGATGGTCGTGAACCTTATAAATATCTGTTGGATAAGGTTTCAGTATCGATGCGTCAGCCGCAGATTGAATTGTTCCCAGAGCTGTACCGCCAAGCTGAGCGACACGTTCCGCGATAATGTCAACATGCTCATCTACATTATCTCTAAAACCGTCTAGCATTTCGTGGATACCAATAAAATTCGAGCCTTTAAGGTTCCAATGTGCCTGCTTGGTAATGAGAGCCAGATCAATCAGAGTGGCAAGGTTTTTGTTGAGCAATGCGATAGCTGTTGCTTTTACATTTGACGGCATGTCGTTCCGGGTTTTGTGTGTTTTTAACATAATAGTCTCCGCTTGATTTGAATTGTAGTTTCATAACGGTCCAATGGCGTATAAGTTCCATCTGGTAGAGCTACCATTGTCAAGCTGTATCAACGGTAGCCGCGGTGATGCAACCCTTTCTATACACCTAAATAAAAATAAATAATATCAAGGATTCGCGAGAGCATTTATATATCGTTACTAAAATTATAAAAAATCTTGTGATATATTGTTATAATTGATTTAAGTGATAACCATAAAATTTTGGTTTAAGACGTTTGCAAATTAACGCAAAGACGATAATTGCAGGATAACCATTTGAATTTTATTTTTTTTGTTAATCAAAAACGCAGAAAATTTCCTCGATTTTTCATGTAAAGTAATATCGAACGTTTTATAAAGTCAAAAAAAATTGTGTACAAAAAGAACAAAACCGAAGAATATGAAATTTTTTAATCGCGTCATTGTGAAAGCAGATACATCAGAACGATTCTAAACAATACTTATCGAACGGCGATGGTGATGCTGAAATATCAAAGGCGGTCAGAAGTTATTTCTTTTTTAGTAAAAATTAAATTTTAAGACGACTATTTTGGAAATTTTACGGCAAATGACGTGTCACTGGCCACCAACAACTCAAGACGTATAAAATTGGTAAAATTAACAACGGACGTTCTTTCGTTTTTTCTGACAATGATCTAATACAAGCCGATGATTACGCTAGCAATTGATACCGCGTCGCAAATTTGTGCTGTTGCCATTGTCGAAAATGGCACACCATTGGTACGCGTCAGTGAAAATATTGGCAAAGGGCATGCCGAAAAACTGATAGGCCAGATTGTTGCAGCAACAAAAGAAAGCAATATCTCTCTTGATAGGATAGATCGGCTTGCGGTTGACATCGGCCCCGGCTCGTTTACCGGAGTGCGCATCGGAGTGGCCACATCACGTGGCTTGGCACTGGCTTTGTCAACGGTGGCAGTTGGCATCAGTTCCCTCGAGGCTATCGCTTTTGATGCGCACAAAGTTTTTCCGAAAAATAACGTCGTTGTGGTTATTGATGCCGGACGCGATATGGTCTACCGGCAGGATTTCGACCAGAATTTGGCTCCACTGAATGCGGCGCAATTACAATCAAACAAAGATATAACCGCCACGATTGATAAAAATGCAGTTCTGGCAGGGCCTTACGCTGCGACGATCGGCGAAATGTTGGCAAGTCACGGCCACGAAATCTATGCTGTTGCAGCACCGGATATTGTGAGTTTTGCACTTCTGGCAGAGCAAAAAACACCGGATTGTTTACCAAAACCGCTTTATCTGCGTGCTGCCGATGCAAAGCAGCAAAGCAGTTTTGCCTTGCCGAGGAAAAAACAATGAGCGGCTTTCTGTTTGGCAAGACCGATTTTTCAGTGACGCCGATTTGTCCGGATGATAGTGGCGTTTTGCACGAAATCCATGATCTATCTTTTTTTCATGGATGGGATGAAACGACATTTGTGTCATTTCTTTCAGACCCGCAAGTGTTCGGATTTACCGTGCGTCCGGTCGGCAGGCCAAAAAAGGTTTTAGGTTTTGTTTTGTGCCGCCTTGTCGTGGACGAGGCCGAAATCATGACCATTGCGGTTCGCCCCTCCTATAGAGGGCGAGGAATTGGTCAAAAGCTGTTGGATGCTGTTTTCAGATATCTTTACGCTCAACGTACAAAGACACTTTTTCTGGAAGTGGATGCAAGCAATAATGCCGCACTCAAACTATATAAAGGCTTCGGATTCCAAGAAGTTGGCAAACGGCCTGCTTATTATCACACCGACAAAGGCCATAGTGATGCCTTGATCATGCGTAGAACGTTTCAGCAAAAAGATTGAGATTTACCGGAAATTCGGATAGAAATACGTTATGAGCGAAGTAAAACAAAAAAACAGCAATAGCCGTAGGGTATATATCAAAACCTATGGCTGTCAGATGAATGTTTATGACAGCGAGCGTATGGGCGATAGTCTTGATAGTGAAGGCTATGAGGTAACGCAGTCCCCCGATGATGCTGATCTCATTTTGCTTAATACCTGTCATATACGTGAAAAAGCGGCAGAAAAACTTTATTCCGATCTTGGCCGTTTGCGCGTGCTGCGTGAAGAACGTGACCCTGACAGACCTTTGACAATCGGCGTAACCGGTTGTGTCGCTCAAGCGGAAGGGGAAGAAATTCTGCGTCGCGCACCGAGTGTTGATCTTGTTGTCGGGCCACAGACCTACCATCGTTTGCCCGAGCTTTTGCGAAAGGTTAGAGAAGGCCAGAAGGTGGTAGAAACCGACTATGCCGTTGAAGATAAATTTGCCCATCTTCCCCGTCATAATCGCCGTACGGTTCAGAAACGCGGGGTAAGTGCTTTTTTGACGGTGCAAGAGGGGTGCGACAAATTCTGCACGTTTTGCGTTGTACCCTATACCCGGGGTTCGGAAGTGTCCCGGCCGATCAAACAAATTGCCGATGAAGCGCAAGAACTGGTTGATGCGGGGGTAAAAGAAATCACTTTGCTTGGCCAAAATGTCAATGGCTGGCATGGCCAGTGGCAAAATGGCAGCAATTGGCGGTTGGGTGACCTTCTCTACCATTTGTCAAAAATTCATGGCTTGCAACGTTTGCGTTACACAACAAGCCATCCCCGCGATATGGACGACAGCCTAATAGCCGCCCATGGTGATCTTGAAATGTTGATGCCTTATTTGCATCTACCCGTGCAGTCGGGTTCTGATCGAATTCTCAAGGCCATGAACCGGCAGCATAAAGCTGCTGATTATCTAAAACTCATTGATCGCATCCGTAAGGTGCGTCCCGATATTGCTTTTTCGGGAGATTTTATAGTCGGTTTTCCGGGAGAAACGGACGAAGCTTTCGAAGCGACGATGAAGCTCATTGAAACAGTGGGCTATAGCTCGGCCTATTCCTTCAAATATTCGCCACGGCCGGGAACACCGGGCGCAACTATGAAAGACCATGTCGCCGAAAAAGTCAAAGATGAACGCTTGCAACGGTTACAGGCACTTATTCTCGATCAACAACATAGTTTTTTGAATTCCAAAATCGGTGAGACTATCAAGGTGCTTATCGAAAAACCGGGTCGGCATGACGGTCAGATGATTGGACGATCACCGTGGTTGTTGCCGGTCGTTGTTGAAACAAATGCAAAAATTGGCGAAATTGTTGCTGCCGAAATTACCGGAACTTTTCCAAACAGTCTTTTTGGACGGGCTGTCCGTTAAAAGTGAATTAAAACCCATGTCACGACTTTTGACAAAGCTCGTAAACAATCGAGATGGTAACAAAACCGGTTTTCTTTTGCTGCAGATTTTATACATTCATTGATCAATGACATTTTTAGGAGAATAGGTTGAACGATTCAACCGGTGCCAAACAGTTGGACAATAAAAAATCTAATGATGATGCTGCCAAAACCGGTGCATCCGATATGGAACATATTGTGCTTGTATTCGAGGACAATCGTCAGGCAAATATTGTTTTTGGGGCTTTTGACGAAAATCTTGCCCGTATCGAGCAAAAATTGGGCATTGATATACGTGCACAAGGAAATGAGGTGACACTTCGCGGTGCAAAACACCAAATAGAAGTTGCCAGACACGTACTCGATCAGCTTTATGAGCTTGCGAAAAAAGGCTTGGAACCGGTTCTTTCCGATGTTGATGGCGCGATTGCCTTGGCTGAGGAACTCAACGACCGCATCGTGGCGGAAGGCGCTGAGAATATGGCCGCAAAAGTGACACCAGCACATATATCAACTCGCAAAAAAGCAATCTATGCCCGCACTGCGACACAGGATGCCTATATGCGGGCCTTGGAGCGTGCACAGCTTGTTTTTGGTATCGGACCGGCAGGCACAGGCAAGACCTATCTTGCTGTTGCACACGCGGCAATGTTGCTCGAACGCGGCGTTGTTGAACGTATTATTCTTTCCCGTCCGGCGGTCGAGGCAGGTGAGAGATTGGGCTTTTTACCCGGCGATATGAAGGAAAAAGTCGATCCTTATTTACGCCCGCTTTATGATGCCCTTTACGATATGATGCCAGCAGAAAAAGTCGAACGGGCGATTGCGGCAGATATTATAGAAATTGCACCGCTTGCATTTATGCGCGGGCGTACACTGGCTCATTCGGCTGTTATTCTGGATGAGGCGCAAAACACCACCTCGATGCAGATGAAAATGTTTCTGACGCGCCTTGGTGAAGGATCGCGCATGATTGTGACAGGCGACCCGACACAGATTGATTTGCCACCAGGCCAAAAATCCGGTTTGATTGAAGCAATACGCATTCTTGACCATGTAGATGATATTGTCACGGTGCGCTTTAGTGAATCCGATGTTGTTCGCCATCCATTAGTGGCGGCAATCGTTTCTGCCTATGAACGTGATACACGTTTAAAATTGGATAACCGTGATAAAGAAACAATGTTCAAGAATTTGCAAAAATGACCATCCATTATGATATTTCGATACAATCCCCCGACTGGGAACGTGAAGAGGCTTTAAAAAGTCTGGTGGATAAGGTGTTAGACGCAACCTTGCAACAGGCGGGTTTTGAAAAAATAGACAGTGAATTAAGTCTGGTCTTTACTGATGATGCCAGTATCCGGACCATAAATGACAAATGGCGCCATATTGATAAAGCAACCAATGTTTTGTCTTTTCCAGCCTTTGTCCTGACACCCGGGCAAAAACCGGGGCCGATATTGGGCGATATTGTTGTCGCTTATGAAACGGTCATAAGCGAGGCTAATGAGCAAAACAAGACATTCAATGACCACTTAAGTCATCTTGTTGTTCATGGACTTCTTCATCTATTGGGGTATGATCATCAAAACGATGAAGAAGCTGAACAAATGGAACAGCTCGAGAGAAAAATTCTTGCGACCATTGGTATTTCGGATCCTTATGCCAATTCAAGTCAAACTGAAAGCTGTTAATGTTAACAAATTTTACATATATTAAGCTAATAGATCGGATATCCTTGTTGAAGAAAAGACCGAACCACTTTATTTTTAAGCTTATAAAAATTTAAAGAACTATGACGAATAAAATAGATAATTCAAATCAAGAAGCTTCTTCACCGTCATCCTCCGGACAAAATCTGTCACGGGGGCAAAATAGCGAAAAACGTTCGTTGTTTTCTAATCTGTTTTCGTTCATGCGCGCGCGTAATAACTCGACCTTGCGTGAAGACCTGACAGATGCCCTCTCGGAAGGGGAAGGAGAGGCAAGCGCGCTTTTTTCACCCGAGGAACGCATTATGTTAAATAACATTTTGCGGCTTCGTGAAACCCGTGTGGAAGATGTTATGATACCGCGCTCCGAAATTGAAGCACTCGATATTACCACAACATTGGCCGAAACACTGATCGAATTTGAAAAGTCGGGTCATTCGCGTATGCCTGTTTACGCTGAAAGTCTCGATGATCCGCGCGGGATGCTCCATATTCGCGATGTTCTCAATTACATAACACGCGAGGCACAAAGGAGCGAGAAGGTTGGCGAACTCGATTTTTCTAAAATCGATCTTTCACGAACGGTCGGCGATCTTAATTTGATCCGAACTGTTCTTTTTGTTCCCGGCTCGATGTTGGCAGGCCAGCTTTTGACCCGCATGCAGGCGACACGCACGCAGATGGCTCTTATTATTGATGAATATGGTGGCACAGACGGTCTTGCCTCGATGGAAGATATTGTCGAACTGGTCGTCGGCGATATTGAAGACGAGCATGATGATGTTGATATGTCGATTATCAGGGAGGCTGACAACAAATGGCTGGTCGATGCCAGTGCCGATCTCGAGGAGGTCGAAAAAGCTCTGGGATCAGATTTTAAAGTTGGTGAACACGGAGATGATGTTGACACCATTGGTGGCCTCATTGTTTCGACATTGGATCGGATACCAGCTAAAGGGGAATTGGTTGAAGCCGTTCCGGGCTATCAATTTCGCATTCTTGAGGCCGATAAACGTCGCATCAAACGAATCAGAATTCAACCTTCTAGCCAGCGGCAAAAACATGACGGTGAAATAACAACGGCAGGTGAATCTTAGGCGCTTTTCTAAAAAAGGCTTGCCGGTTATTGATGTGGTTGGCTCGGTGCTGTAACGAACGCAAAATTTGTTTGCATTTATATTGATGTGCGTTTTTTAGATGCGCGTTTTAATTGTGGGAAGACGGCAAATAGCGGCAATGCAGATATCGGCTAGAGCAAGCACCTATATTGGCGGGTTGAACGGTAAAAAGCGGCAAGTTGTGGCTTTCGTCGCTGGCGGGGTAACAGCATTTGCTTTGGCTCCATTTTATCTTGTTCCTTTTGCATTTGTTACTTTTCCGGTTCTGGTGTTGCTGCTTGATAACATTGCGGGCGAGAAAAGGTGCCAAACCCGCGTTATATCGGCTTTCCTGACGTGCTTCAGTTTCGCTTTCGGATATTTTGTTTTTAGCCTCTGGTGGCTTTCAAGTGCGATGTTGATTGATCCGATAAGTTTCGGTTGGGCTATACCATTGGCAATTTTCGGCCTTCCTGCTTATCTGGCACTTTATTGGGGCTTTGCCGGTGTTCTGGCAATACTTTTCTGGTATCACGGACCATCGCGTTTTTTTATTCTGGCTTTGGCAATCGGCATTGGCGAATATTTGCGTGCGACTTTGTTAACCGGTTTTCCATGGGGGGCGATTGGTTATACAATTATGCCATCACCTTTGTTCATGCAGTCCGATGCGGTTGTCGGTCTATATGCGATGAATACACTTGCCGTTCTTGTCTATGCGTCGCCAGCCGCATGGTTTGACAAAAAAGGCAGGGTTTTCATATTGGCTTTTGCTGTGGCACTTTTTACCGCCCATCTGGGATTTGGTATATTCAGACTTTATAACGCTCCGCCAATCGCAGCTTATGAAAGTTCCGACAAATGGGTAAGACTCGTTCAGCCATCAATCAAGCAGGACGAGAAACTTGATAACGAAGTTCGTTACAACATGTTTGAAGCCCATCTTCGTTTAAGCGAAATGCCGGTTGCAAATGGTACCCGTGAACCAAATTACATTATTTGGCCGGAAACTTCGGTTCCCTTTATTCTCGATTATGTTCCGCAAGCAAAGATGCGCATTGCATCAATTCTGAAGCCCGATCAATGGGCAATTGTTGGCGCAGTGAGAAGTGATGGTTCTCCCGAGGCGGCGGATAAGCACTTCTTCAACACGATTCAGGTGATTGACGGCAATGGCCGAATTCTGGATTCATCCGATAAAGTCCACCTTGTACCATTTGGTGAATACCTACCTTTCGAGAATTTTTTTGACCGGCTGGGGCTTCATGCTTTGGCGGTTATAACAGGCGGTTATAGTGCGGCACCGATCCGTAAAACAGTTACTTTGCCCGACGGTTTTGTCTATCTGCCGATGATTTGTTACGAAGTGATTTTTCCGGATGGAATGAATTATCAGGGAGCCGCGCCACAAGCAATTTTGAACGTTACCAATGATGCATGGTTTGGCACCACACCGGGTCCTTATCAGCATTTTGATCAGGCACGGCTACGTGCCGTCGAATTGGGAATTCCGCTCGTTCGTGCAGCCAATAATGGTATCTCTGCAGTGGTTGATCCATATGGGCGAATCGTTGGATCAAGTGCTTTGAACGCAGTAAGTGCAGCCGATATTCCAATTCCACCACCGATTGTTTCGATATGGAACAAAGGGGTCTTTTTTCCCTATGAATTGTTTGTTTTTTCCGTTATACTAATAGTTAGTATTATTTTAGATGGCTTAAAACACCGTCGCTCGATTGACAATTTATAATCAATGCGTTGTTATGAGTGCCAAATGTGGTCCAGCGGGGGACCGATGTTGTAACCCCGGAATAATCATCATCAACATCAGTTTAAAACTTGTGAAGATGATACAGTATTGATGCGAGAAAGTTAAATTATGACCGCACTCAAAAAAACACCCGCTCCAACAGATATTTATGTGGGTAGCCGTATAAGGTTGCGGCGAAATATGCTTGGACTCAGTCAGGAAAAATTGGGCGAACAGCTTGGCATAACGTTTCAACAGGTACAAAAATATGAAAAAGGCACAAATCGCGTTGGTGCGAGTCGTCTTCAAGCAATATCGGAAGTACTTGATGTACCTGTGTCCTATTTTTTTGAGGAAGCACCGGGTACCCGCTCGCCTGATGGATTTCACGAAGATGACAATAATTTTATGGACTTTTGTTCGAGTAACGAAGGAATTCAGCTTTTACGGGCTTTTACCAATATCAAAGATCCAAAAGTGCGCCGTAAAATTATTGATTTGGCCAAAGCTCTATCGGATGAAGAAACACTCGATACACTTTAGTGCTATCGCCTTTCATCCAGAATGACGATTAAGAACTTCTATAGTGCACAAAACGGCAATTTCTTAAAGCAGCAACAAAAAGGGCAGAAAACCTCAGTATTATCCTGCCCTTTTTTTGTTGAAAAATCCGGATATTTTCAGCAAACAGCTGCGCTATTTATCTTGTTTGCAACCTTGTTGAAAAATGGATCCAGTCAGGATTTGAGGATTTTTTGCCCCTATCCGGCCAATTTGGTGTTTTACAGTTTCTCGCCATTTATGTTTGCCGGGGTTTGGCGATAAGCCGCTTGAAAAATATTAGTTGTGAGTTGGCGTTGATTATCACGTTTATTTCGTTTGCTTTCATCTAAATTGGCGTTGACGACATGCAAGAAGCTTGGCAAATAAGAAACCGGTCGTTTTTCTCTCGGGCAAATCCGTAGGGAATGTAAACGTCTTCTTTCTAGAGGGGTTTCCCGTGTCTCATCAGAATTATCTTTTTACCAGTGAATCGGTATCGGAAGGTCATCCCGATAAAGTATGTGACCGCATTTCAGATGAAATTGTTGATATGATCTATAAGGAAGCATCCAAAACGGGTGTTGATCCTTGGTCGATACGCGTTGCCTGTGAAACTCTGGCAACGACCAACCGTGTTGTTATTGCCGGCGAGGTGCGTGTTCCGGATACACTTTTGAAAACAGATAAAAGTGGCAAGCTTGTTCGTGACAAAAAAGGTCATCCGGTTATCAATCCTTCGCGCTTCCGTGCAGCTGCACGTCGGGCTATCCGTGCTATCGGTTATGAACAGGAAGGCTTTCACTGGAAAACCGTAAAAATAGATGTTTTGTTGCATCCGCAATCTGCCGATATTGCCCAAGGTGTTGATAATGCTTCAGACCGCCAGGGTGAAGAAGGGGCCGGAGATCAAGGCATTATGTTTGGCTATGCCTGCCGCGAAACACCGGATTTAATGCCGGCACCCATTTATTATGCCCATAAAATTCTTGAAAATTTGTCGATTGCCCGTCATCTTGACGAAGGCGAGGCAAGCAAGCTTGGTCCGGACGCAAAAAGTCAGGTTACGGTGCGTTACGAAAATGACAAACCGTGTGAAGTGACATCAATTGTGCTCTCGACCCAGCATATCGACCCGACCTGGGATTCCAAAAAAGTCCGCTCGGTTGTTGAACCCTATATTCGTCAGGCATTAAGCGATATCAAAATTGCCGATAATTGCGATTGGTACATTAATCCGACTGGAAAATTTGTTATTGGCGGGCCGGATGGTGACGCTGGTCTGACCGGTCGCAAGATCATTGTAGACACTTATGGCGGTGCCGCACCCCATGGTGGGGGCGCCTTTTCCGGTAAGGATACCACCAAAGTTGATCGTTCGGCTGCCTATGCCGCGCGTTATCTTGCCAAGAATGTTGTTGCGGCAGGTCTTGCCGATCGTTGTACGATTCAACTTTCTTATGCCATTGGCGTCGCTCAGCCGCTTTCGATTTATGTCAATTTGCATGAAACAGGAAAAGTTGATGAAAGTGTTGTCGAGGCGGCTATTCGCAAAGTTATGGATTTGTCGCCATCGGGCATTCGCAAGCATCTTGAACTCAACAAAGCAATTTACGCAAAAACATCTGCTTACGGCCATTTTGGGCGCAAACCCGGGCGTGACGGGTCGTTTTCGTGGGAAAAAACCAATCTGACACAAGCACTGAAAGATGCAATAAAGGCGTAATGGAAGGTCATAAACAAAGGGCAAGTGAAGCTTTTTACGGGCGCCGCCACGGTAAGGCTTTGCGTGCTACCCAGCTTAAGCGTACAGAAATATTGCTTCCTCGCCTTAAAGTTGATTTGGCAAGCCCTGCACCAAACGACCTTACCGGTCTATTCGAGGGTAATGTTAAAGAGGTGCGTCTTGAAATCGGTTTTGGTGGTGGAGAACATCTCGTTCATGAAATGGACCGGTTTCCGGATACCGGTTTTTTTGGTGTCGAGCCTTTTGTAAATGGTATGGCGAAATTGCTCGGTGCCCTTGAGGGGAACAATGAGCGTCTTCGACATATCTGTCTTTATGATGATGATGCGACGAAACTGCTTGACTGGTTGCCACCTTCGTCACTTGCCGGCGTCGATCTTTTCTATCCCGACCCATGGCCGAAGAAAAAACACTGGAAACGCCGCTTCGTCAGCATGAAAAATCTTGACCGGATTGCCCGTGTGCTCAAGTCGGAAGCAAAGTTCCGCTTTGCGTCCGATATTGATAGCTATGTTAATTGGACACTTTGTCATTGCGCCCGGCACAGTGATTTTTATTGGATGGCCAATAAACCGCAAGACTGGAAACAGCCATTTAGTGCGTGGCCGGGAACACGTTATGAAGCAAAGGCGGTAAGAGAGGGGCGTGTGCCAGCCTATCTTACCTTTATCAGAAAATAACAGAAAATCCGGTTTTTTGGGGGGGTGCCTGCATTTGTGGCAATAAATTAGATGGCAAAACAATTGGCCAAAAAAACGGCGGCAGCTATCTGGTTCGCGCAAGCACTCTGTCAAAAATGGCCCGGCTAACTTGTTGCATTGTTATTAAAGCAATTTATCGCGTTCTATGACAAGAAAATCTAAAAATATTGTCGGTTTGTCTTTTTTCATTTTTTGCAGCAGTCAAAATTTTCTTCTTTTGTCAAAGAAACAAAAAAGACTGGCGGCATATAATAAGGTTGCACTTGAAAATTAACTTTATCGGGTGTATAGAAGAGAAAATTCTTGATCTTTTGATGAAGAGTGGGTTTTCCGAACCCGCTCTTTTTTGTTACCGGAATAGTTTGAAAGGCACTTGGATAAGAGAATATGAGCGAGAGCACGAAAGCAATAGATATAGATGAAGCACGCCTTTTTGAAGAAAAAGGTGTCGAAGCACGTGTGGCTGGCCTTATTACTCCGGTATTAAAGCCGCTAGGTTACCGGATTGTGCGGGTGCGTTTATCTGGTCTTAATGGCTTGACACTGCAAATTATGGCAGAACGTGCCGATGGCACGATGACGATAGAAGATTGTGAAGAAGTCAGCCGTGTTGTTTCGCCAATCCTTGATGTCGAAGATATTATTGAACGGAAATATCATTTGGAAATATCTTCTCCCGGCATTGATCGTCCGTTGGTTAGAAAGTCCGATTTTAGGCGCTGGCAAGGTCATATTGCCAAAATAGAAACCAGCATAATGATTGATGGTCGGCGGAAATTTCGCGGAAAAATAAGTGATGTTGACGATAATGGCTTTATCCTTAATACCGATAAGGCTGCTTATGGTGAAGCACTAACTGTGCCTATTCTATTCAACAATGTTTCTGATGCCCATCTTGTTTTGACCGACGATTTGATCCGCGATGCTTTGGCTAAGGATAAAGCACTGCGTCAACAACTTATTCCTGATGATGACCTCGGGACGGATGATGATCGGGCCGGGGAAAATGATAATCGTATGTCTGAACAGAAACTGGAAAAGAAATAATTTAGTAGATGCCGCAAGAAACGGTACAAAAAAGGAGAGAATCAATGGCTGTGAGCGCTAATAGGCTTGAACTTCTGCAA
>NZ_CALYQK010000054.1 GCF_945285465.1 uncultured Bartonella sp.
CGAGATGATGAAACGTATTCAGGCGGTCGAGTTTGATCCGGAAACCGGACGGCAAAAACCGATGAATTCGATTTACATGATGTCTCACTCGGGTGCACGTGGTTCGCCGAACCAGATGAAGCAATTGGGTGGTATGCGTGGTTTGATGGCCAAACCTTCGGGCGAAATCATTGAAACACCGATTATCTCCAACTTTAAGGAAGGTTTGACCGTGAACGAGTACTTCAACTCGACACACGGTGCCCGTAAAGGGCTTGCCGACACTGCCTTGAAAACTGCTAACTCCGGTTATTTGACCCGTCGTCTGGTTGACGTTGCGCAGGATGCCATTATTTCACAGGTGGATTGCGGAACGGATAAAGGCTTGACGATGCAAGCTATTGTCGATGCCGGTCAGGTTGTTGCTTCTCTGGGGCAACGCATCCTTGGTCGTACGGCTCTTCACGATATTATCCATCCAACAACGGGCGAGATTATTGTCGAGGGTGGACGGATGATCGAGGAAGCCGATGTTGCAGTGATCGAAGCTGCCGGTATCCAGTCTGTCCAGATCCGCTCGGCACTGACTTGTGAGACCCGCGTCGGTGTCTGTGCCAAGTGTTATGGCCGCGATTTGGCTCGTGGTACACCGGTTAACCAGGGCGAGGCTGTCGGCGTTATTGCCGCCCAGTCCATTGGCGAGCCGGGTACACAGTTGACGATGCGTACATTCCACTTGGGCGGTACAGCTCAGGTTGTGGATACGTCCTATCTGGAAGCGTCTTATGAAGGCAAGGTCGAACTGCGTAATCGTAAAGTTGTTCGCAATTCGGAAGGCCATCTGGTGGTTATGGGTCGTAACATGGCCATACTCATCAAGGACGAAAACGGCAAGGAACGTGCATCCCATCGCATCACCTATGGTGCCCGTATTTTCGTTGACGATGGTGACGTTGTTAAACGTGGTCAGCGTATTGCCGAGTGGGATCCCTATACTCGGCCGATTATGACCGAAGTCGAGGGGTATGTCGGCTTTGAGGATATGGTAGACGGGTTGTCGGTCACAGAGACAACCGATGAATCAACAGGTATCACAAAACGTCAGGTTATCGACTGGCGGGCAAATCCGCGTGGTGTCGATCTGAAGCCTGCCATCGTTATCTATTCGGATAAGAAAGGTGGCAAAATTGCAAAACTGTCGAAAGGCAGCGATGCGCGTTACATGATGTCGGTTGAAACGATCCTTTCTGTTGAACCGGGTGCCCATGTCAAGGCCGGTGACGTTATTGGTCGTCTGCCGATGGAAAGCGCCAAGACCAAGGATATTACCGGTGGTCTGCCGCGCGTTGCCGAATTGTTTGAAGCCCGTCGACCGAAGGATCATGCCATTATTGCTGAAATTGATGGTACAATCCGGTTTGGACGCGACTATAAGAACAAACGGCGCATCACGATTGAACCGAATGATGACACGGTAGAACCGGTGGAATATCTCATTCCTAAAGGCAAACCGTTCCATCTTCAGGATGGTGACCAGATCGAGAAGGGCGATTACATTCTTGATGGCAATCCCGCTCCTCATGACATTCTGGCGATCAAGGGCGTCGAGGCTTTGGCATCCTATCTTGTTAACGAGATTCAGGCTGTTTATCGTCTGCAGGGCGTTTTGATCAACGATAAACATATCGAGGTTATCGTGCGGCAGATGTTGCAAAAGGTTGAAATCACCGATTCAGGCGATTCAGGTTATATACCGGGCGACAATGTCGACCGTATCGAACTTGATGAAGTCAATGACAGGCTGATTGAAGAAGGCAAGAAACCAGCGACCGGCAATCCGGTTCTGTTGGGTATTACCAAAGCCTCGTTGCAAACACCGTCGTTTATTTCGGCAGCATCGTTCCAGGAAACAACACGTGTCCTGACCGAAGCGGCTGTTGCCGGTAAAATGGATACGTTGCAGGGCTTGAAGGAAAACGTCATTGTTGGTCGGTTGATCCCAGCCGGTACCGGTGGCACAATTGCGCAAATCCGCCGCATTGCAACAGCGCGCGATGATCTTATTGTTGATGAACATCGCAGAGCCAGCGGCGGTGACGAAGCCAAGGCCATGCTTGCTGATATGACACATACGGCTGCTGAATAAGCCTTAATAAAACACAAAGAAAAAGCCCGGTTAAATGCCGGGCTTTTTTGTTGCTATAGTGCAAAAACCTCGCAATAGCATTCATTAATACCTCGCAATAGCATTCATTAATTATAACAGAAGCAGACCATAGCAATAGCAGAGTTAGGCTCATGACTGAGTAATTAATACTGAAGATTATGGTGGCCGCGATGTCTATCGTTGAGACGCATGTATGTGCGCAGCCTTCATAGCGTGTAGTTGCGTGTAGCTATGCGGTATCGGTACTTGAGTTCGGCAAAAAGTTGTTCGGTTTTTGTGCAACCGCCGGTTTTTTTCATTTTCGGGCGAAGTGTATTTGTTCAATCTTCTTTTTTGAAGGAATGTCAGTCGTCGTCTTCCTTTCATGGAATGCCTGCAACGAGCAATCGTCATTCAAACTATGTTCTGCTGCCAGCTTGTTTGCCTCGGACAGGAAAGAAGATCACAATAGCTTTTTAATTGCTCATCTTTCTTTGTCACAGTAACCGTCAGAAATTTATGGTTTTCATTGCCGATGGGGTGCAGCCTTGAGTTGAAGCCACGGTTTTGGGCGAGCAACAAGATGGTTCGTTGTTTTATACGGCTCAATGCCGTGTGCCGCGTCTTGCGGTGTTTGGCATTAATGCTGCTGCGTTGCGATTTCAGACCTTGAATGGCAAGTATTGCAAATATGCAGTTACGCAGCCAAAATCCGGCACCGGCAAATGTAGCAATTGCGCGAGCCGTTTTATGCCGGCAAAAAAGCGACAGGTGCCTTGTTTTATTTGACACCGTCTATGACGACAAAGATAATGCTGCTGATAATGCTGCTGATAATGCGGCCGTCTTTGCCTCGCGCGATCCCCCGGATCGAGGAAAACAGCGCGATATTCGCGCCATTTTCTCTCTGTTTAACGAAGACAAATTAAGAAAACCGGGATCCGCAAATTAATCGATTCAGGTTTCTGCTTTACTGGCCGTGCAAGAACAATTAGCGATGACAGATCGGTTATAGGGCTAGTTTTTGAAACTAGAATAATGCCTTCCTTGGTCGCATAAAACGGCGATTACCAGTATTACAGCGGATATAACCAGTATTGCGACAACGCCAGCAATCGAATTTGTCGGTGAGGCTGCAACAAGACCTAGTGCCCCCATTGGTGCCAGACCACCTGCAATAGCGGTACCAATTTCACGCCCCGTTCCAACACCGGTCGATCGCGTTTCAACAGGGAATTGGCGACTGAGGAACGAGCCTTGCGGCGCAAACATCATCGGTGCCAATATACCGGTAGCAATGGCGAGAGCCAGATAGATCGAAAAATTGTTGCCGGTTTGCAGAAACATCATGAAAGGATAGGCAAAAACGGCAGAGAGAATGCCGCCAATTGCAAGTACTGCTTTGCTACTCCACCGATCACATAGCCGTCCGAAGGTTGGCACCGCAAATATCGCAATAAAGCTTGCAATTGTGACTGACAGTGATGTAACCTTGGCACTTGCATGTTGATATTGGACAAGATAGGCAAGTGAAAACGTCTTAAAAATATAACTAAGGGCGTTATAGCCGATAGCGACAAAAAACACGACCAGCAATCCTTTAAAATTATGCGTGAAAACGTGCATGAACGAAGTGGAATGTTGAGGTTTGTTTTGTGATAATTCAACAAAATCAGGCGTTTCCGGTAATTTGCGTCTTACCCAAAGTCCGACAAAAACAAGAACAAACGATAACAGGAATGGTATGCGCCACCCGCCTGACAGGAGAAATTCGTCACCATGGATCGTCAGAACATAGATGGTGCCCGATGAAAGCAAAAGTCCCAAATTTAACCCTAATGCCGGCCACGCACCCTGGCGGCCACGACGATTTTCCGAGGCGTGTTCATATGATGTTACTGCTGCCCCGGCAAGTTCCGCACCGGCACCGAGCCCCTGAATGATGCGGATAATGACAAGTATGACTGCACCCCAAATGCCGATCGTTTGATAGGACGGGATAACACCGATTAAGGCGGTGCAGGTGCCCATCAGACAAAAGGTTACAAAAAGCATCCTTTTGCGGCCATAACGATCACCGAAATAACCAAAGAACATTCCACCAATAGGGCGGACAAGAAAGCCGATGGCAAAAGTCGCGAATGCCTTTAACGTCGCCGATTGTGTATCGGTGCTATCAAAAAATACGCGACCGAAAACAATAGACGCCATGGTGGCATAAAGATAAAAATCGTACCATTCCAGCATTGAACCGACAATCGTCGCTGTGGCAACCTTGCGATTGCGCGCTTTTTCTTCGACTTCGGTTTCCTGTATTTTTATTTCGCTCATAATTTCTCCTCCTCGTTTGCAATATATCTTCCTCCGATATTGCAAAATGAATGCTTTTCTGAAGGTTGAAGGTTCCCAGACATTTTCGATGTTGTTGCCAGTTATCATGTTGTATGATAACTTACAAGCGTCTTTACATATTGTATTTTTAGAACACATAGAATTGTTTATGGGAGAAAAGAGTGTCAGTTTATGACTTCTGCGTCATTGGCGCGGGGATTGTTGGCTTATCGACAGCCATGCAGTTATTGCAAAAATACCCGCAAACCAAGCTTGTTGTTACCGAAAAAGAAAACGGTCCTGCGCTTCACCAGACGGGGCATAATAGTGGTGTTATCCACGCTGGCGTATATTACGCGCCAGGCAGTTTGAAAGCACGCTTTTGCAAGGAAGGCCTTGTCGAAACGATAGCTTTTTGCAAATGCCATAATGTGCGTTATGAACAATGTGGGAAGCTCATTGTTGCCACCAATCCGGTCGAAGTTGAGCGGCTTGATGCATTAGAAAAACGTGCCGAAAAAAATGGTCTGGATCTTTTACGTGTCGATAAAGATTGGATAGCTGAAAATGAACCGGCGATTTCCGGTTTGAGTGGTTTGCTGGTCAAGGATACTGGCATCGTTGATTATCCGGGAATGGCGCAAGCCATGGCAAAGGAAATTGAACGGCTCGGCGGTACTATTAATTACAACATAACGTGCATTGGCATAAAAGAAAACGCCAATGAAGTTGTTGTTGTTACCGATAAGGAGACGATCAAGGCAAAACGTTTGGTTGTTTGCGGCGGCCTTCAGGCTGATCGTCTGGCGAAAATGTCGGGTCTTGATATTGATTTTCAAATTGTACCATTTCGTGGTGATTATTTTCGCTTATCGGAAAGACTGAAAAATGTTACCAAACATCTGATTTATCCGGTTCCCGATCCCGATCTTCCTTTTCTCGGTGTCCATTTGACGCGAATGATCAATGGCTCGATAACAGTTGGCCCCAGCGCCTGTCTGGCTTTTGCCCGCGAAAAATATTCGCGTTTTGCCGTTAATCTGAAAGATCTATTGTCGTTAATTTTTTTTTCAGGCCTCTGGCATGTGTTATGGCAAAATAAAAAATCGGCTATTTCAGAATTGCAAAGCAGTTTGTCGCCAAAACAATATCTCAAACTTTGTCAAAAATATTGTCCCGAGCTTACACTTGATGACCTTGAACCCTATCCATCAGGCATAAGGGCGCAAGCGGTATTGTCGAACGGACAAATGGTTCACGATTTTCTTATCAGGCAAACGCCAAGGATGATTCACATCTGCAATGCACCCTCGCCAGCAGCAACAGCCTCTTTGCCGATCGGAAAACATATTGTATCACTTGTTGAAAAAATGGTTGGTTAAAACCGAGATCTGATGACAATTGGAAACAGGCTTAAATAAGCTTACAAAATTGTGCCGATACGCTCTATTTTCCTGATTGGGCGTATCTGCACGTGCTGTGAGGAACATCAATCAATTTGCTTTGCAAATATTGGAACTTAAAATTGGTCTAATTAAAGAAATATGTCATTTTAAATAATATATATTTAATGTTTAATGTATTTATCAAACTAAAAAATAATTTAAAATTAATAAAAATTATAATGATCAAAATGTAAAATTATGAAATTTTAAAATAATTTTATACAAACAAAAAACATTTATTGTGTATTAAAGCTAAATATTATTATTATAAATAATTTAATATTGATTAAAATTCTGTTAAAAGAAATAATATCATAAATACTAACAAATCAAACGATGAAATCCGGTTTCTTATTGAATTGTTCTGTTGTAGCGTTTCTTTTTCGACTGGAAAAACAAATTTAAATTATATAGTATGATTGTTTAACAAGAGATAACCGTGATGGAAAACAAAAAAATCGAGCCGGTTTCGGCTGCCCGCCTCGCCAACAATGCGATCGAATTTCCTCCCGTTAAACGACGTGCGACATTAGCAGATCAGATCGTCGAGGTGCTACACGCGCGTATAACTTCGGGTGATCTTTCAGCGGGTGATCAATTGCCGACGGAACAACAGCTTTCTGACGGTTTTCAGGTCAGCCGTGCTGTTGTGCGCGAGGCGATTGCACGTTTGAAACAGACCGGCATGATTCGCACCCAACAGGGCAGGGGAGCCTTTGTTGTAGAAGCCGATAACGATATGATGCTGAAGCTTTCTCTTCGTTCACACGATGTACAGCCAATCCACGTAATGGAATTGAGGCGCATTATAGAAGTTGCAGCCGCGCAGTTTGCAGCGCAAAGGCGCTCGGACAAAGACATCGAGGCATTAAATCGGGAAATATCTATTTTGGAGAATTGCGGCGATGATCTTATGAAACGGGCACAAGCGGATATGTGCTTTCATCAAGCGATTGCTGTAGCGAGCGCCAATCCACTTTTTGTCACTGTTTTAGAGAAATTGCACCAGACAATTATTGATTTTTTGAAATTAGCGCATGGCAATACCAGTAAAGTAAAAGGTGCTTTCCACGCGGCAGAAAATGAGCATCGGCAAATTGTTGAAGCGATTATCAATGGCAACGAGGAAGATGCTGGCAAGGCGATGCTACAACATCTGGAGCGATCATCTGTCAGACTTTCCATATATAAGTAGAACGGTGATATTGTTGCTAGAAAAATAAATCTGGCTTATTAGTGTTCATCTTGATCGTTGTGCTCATGGGGCTGCTCACCAATTTCAATATTCGCGTCGTCAAGAGTTAATTCAGAACGTTCGCATGTTTGATACATCCAATTGGTAAACTTTACTTTTAAGCCGTTTAGAGAATAAAGATCGGTATAATAAATCCGATTGGTTGCCATGCACCATGGCACGTTTTTTTCGTCAATTCCCGACTGTTTGTGGAGAAGTTCGGTGACATAGGCAATGCCTTCGTCACAACTTTCTGTCCGGCAGTAATTTTTGTCCTGTGCAAAAGCATAAAGTTCAGAACGACCAAGCCAGTCAACGAACAGATTAAACGTTAGTGGAATTGCTGCAACAATGCCAATCAGCAAAATCAAGCCCACAATCCATTTCTTTTTATGCATGGTGTCACACTTTATTTAAATATATGGTTGAGGCCATAAATTCCAGTTTATCCAATAATAAACGGCTTTCCAAAATAGACATATAACTTTCTTGTATAACAACTTTAAAATAGTGACTTGTTTTGCAAAATTCCAAAAAATTTTTGAATAGCGGAAAATAGAGAAAGGCCACAAATCTGCAATATGCTTATCAAACAATTTGTTTTTTAATGTGGCGATTTTTCACTTTGGCAAAAATTGCACGGCGATTTTTTCTATTTCTGAAACATTCGACGATCGGTCGACGTTTCCGCCAGGTCGAATTTGCTAAAACATTAAAACATATTGTTTTATAAGCGTGATGAACAAAAAGAATTTTTTCGTAAATTGTCAATCGTCGAGAAGGTTTATGTCGAGTGACTTATTGGTCTAACAGAATAATCCCAACATTGCACATGCTATTGCCAATATTACACACGCTATGAAGCGGGTTTTTGCAACGATAGGTAGCAAAAAATCAAATTTTAAAAAGTTTGAAACAGCGTAGAGGTTTGTTGGTGTACTTGCATCTTAAGTTTTCCGGATTATGGTGACATGCTGAAAGTGCTTCTCGTTTTTTCAACGCAGTTAAACTTAATTTGGTAGAGCTATGGACGATTATTACTCGATAGGTGAGCTGACACGTGAGTTCAAAGTTACAGCGCGAACATTGCGTTATTATGAAGATCAAGGTTTGATCATACCTCAGCGTCGTGGCAAAACCCGCCTTTACACCCAAGTTGACCGCCACCAGCTTCAACGCATACTTAGAGCCAAACGCCTTAATTTTTCACTGGCTGAAATTGCTTCAATGCTATCTATCACCAGTACATTGATTGATGACGAAGACCATGTGGAAAAGTTGTTGGCGGAAATTAAAGAAAAACGTGGCGATCTCAAACAGATGCTGCGCGATATTGATGAATCACTTCATGAACTTGACCGTTTGGAAGAAGTTTGTTTTGAACGGCTCGCCGAACATGATGTGAACAGATAGAACGGGCCTATTTTCATTTATTCGTAGGGTAATTGTCTCCCTTCCATTATTCAATTCAATTTTCCGACAATTTGTCGCCAGCAAGCGTTAACGATCGTTTGCAAACGCGGGTCAGTTTGACCGATCTCTCCTTTTGAAAAAGCTCCAATCAAATTCTGCGTTTCAAATCCATTAAAAACACAATCGCAAAAATCTATGCATAAATTGCTATCTGGCTGTTTTGTTTGACATTCAGCCACACATGATCGTTCCATCGGCGTTCGCAATGTTGCCAATGAAGGTGGAAAAACGACCGAAAAACAATAGATAATTGCCAACAAAACCGGTTGATGAATAAGATAGAAGATCAGGCTATGGCGCCCCATCCAGCCGACAATGCTGTTGAGCCAACGAGGTCGAATGCCTCGTTCCAAATATTGAAAAGCGTGGAAGAAATCGACGATTCGCGCGATCGTTAATCCGGCTAGACCGGCGGAAAACCAAGGAAATACCGGAACATAATCGAATGAGGGGAGCGGCGAGGCACAAAAGCCGATCCATAAAAGATAAGGCGCATTAAATAGATCGGATTGATAAAAGTAAGGAGTAACCCAAAAAAAGGCAATAGCAACAAGATTGATAAAAACTGGTGTATGCAGAAACAATAGGGCTATAACGCTTGTAACGGCGATTTCATGCAAAATTCCGAAATAAATGAGACCTTGAGGCATAACGAGGAATGAGACAAGTGATACCAGACATGCCGCCATGACGATAACAAACAACCGCCGGAAAAATGCGTGCCAGCGTATTTTTTTGCCATGCGCGAGATAAAGGCTGAAACCACAAACGAAAAGGAAACAAAACGCGATACAGCGCGCTAGTAAGCGCAAAATCCCTTCAGCGGGAATTTCGGGTGTAATATAGGAAAAATAGCTCAGATCCCAGCTGAAGTGATAAATAACCATGCCGATTAAAGCAAAACCGCGAAGCAGATCAACCTTTTGTAATCGTTTACGTATTGTTTCGGGCTGGTTCATTTTTTTATCCTTTGCTATCTATGTATCATAAATTACTCGCTTTGCTATTCCGGGATAGTCTGAAGAATTATTTTTTTGTGGGTGAAAGGTTATAAAATGGCCAAAATTGAAAAGTTTTGCGATGTTCTTGCCAGTCGAAGATCAATCCGCGCTTACTCGCAGCGTGACGTTGACCGCAAAACAATCGAGCAGATATTGCAACTGTCATCCCGCGCCCCGTCTGGAGCCAATATTCAATCTTGGCAGGTAATTGTCCTTCATAATGGGGCACTGAAAAAGCTCGGAAAAAAACTTTTTGAAATGTCGCTTTCGGGAAAGAAGGAAGACTGCGAGTATCAGTTTTACCCGCGAGCCTGGCGTGAGCCTTATCTTTCAAGACGCCGCAAACTCGGCTGGGATCTTTATCGCGCCCTCGGTATCGCCCGTTCGCAGAGACGTGAGATTGAACACCAGCAAGCAAAAAACTTTAACTTTTTCGGAGCTCCAATCGGCCTCATTTTTACTCTGGATCGGGATATGGAAATGGGAAGCTGGCTAGATCTCGGGGCATTTATTCAAACAATTGCTCTTGTCGCCCGCAGTTTTGGCCTTGACACCTGTATTCAGGCAGCATTTTCTGAATATCATGAGACTATCTCGGAAGAATTAAAAATTCCGCCCGAGCGACAAGTCATCTGCGGCATGGCGATGGGCTATCGTGATGAAAATGCACCGGAGAACAATTTTCCGACTGAACGTGTGCCGCTCGAAGAATTTGTCCGCTTTGTCGAGTAACAATTTTGTTTGATTAATATATGTTTCTCAAGACAAGGCTCAATAAATTATCGGTTTTTTGAAACTATGGTAAATTATTAATTAAAAATTCATGTTGTATTTTTACTGTTTCACCGTTATAATTTTTGCTTGTTTTGCTAAATTATTGCATAGCTTTCTAAAGAGTGTTTTATGGATGATATTGTTGAAAAGTCATGTTGGGGTGTTGCAATACGGGCAACGCTGGGGCTCGTTGCTCTAATTTCGTTGCTATATTTGACAATCGGTTTTTAAAGTTTTACCCGATGGTAGGCGTTGAAATATTGAAGAACAGTCTTCTGTTCGGTTGATTTCATGTTTCTTTCAGTTTTTGAACTTTTTAAAATTGGAATTGGGCCGTCAAGCTCGCATACGATGGGGCCGATGACCGCCGCCAATATGTTTCTTTCAGAAATACTGTCTGATAACTGGCCAAAGCCAGCGCATACATCAATCATCCATTTAAGGGTGTTTCTGCACGGCTCGCTTGCATTTACCGGCATTGGGCATGCAACCGACAGGGCCGTTATTCTGGGGCTATTGGGGGAAAAGCCGGCAACTGTCGATCCTGACAGGATAGCTGGCTTGGTCGAAGCTGTTTATCTCACAAAGTCTGTTCAGCCATCGGGGCATCCAGCCTATCAATTCGATCCGAAGATAGATCTGATTTTCGATCGTAAACATGCATTGCCGGGACACACAAACGGCTTGGTTTTTGAAGGTCTTGATCGGTTCCAAAACGTACTTCTGAAACGGGTTTATTATTCTATTGGTGGCGGTTTTGTCGTTACAGAAGATGAAATTAACCGTGTCCATCATGGCCGTGAGAATGCCGATCACAAAGTGCCTTATCCATTTGAAACGGCTGCTGCCATGTTGAAAATGGCAAAAAAATCAGGTTTGTCTATTGCCGAGATGAAACGTGCAAACGAACAGACGTTGATGACGAAGGAGCAACTCGACCTGGGGCTGGATAACATTTTTTTTGCCATGAAATCGTGTGTCGAACGCGGCCTCAGCCATGATGGTGAATTGCCAGGCGGTCTTCATATCAAGCGGCGTGCTAAAAAGCTCTATGAAAAGCTTCTGGAAACCAGTAGGAAAAACATCCTTGATCCATTAATGGCCAATGATTGGATTTCAACCTATGCAATTGCTGTTAATGAAGAAAATGCCGGCGGCGGGCGCGTCGTGACAGCACCGACCAATGGGGCAGCGGGCGTTATTCCGGCGGTTCTGAGCTATTATATGCGCTTCTGCGATGGTGCACAACAAGATAAGGTTCGCGATTTTCTGCTAACGGCGGCGGCGATTGGTGGCGTTATCAAATTTAATGCTTCCATTTCGGGTGCCGAGGTCGGGTGTCAGGGAGAAGTAGGTTCGGCTTCATCTATGGCGGCTGCCGGTTTAACATCTGCATTGGGCGGCACACCCGAGCAGATCGAGAATGCTGCTGAAATCGCCCTTGAACACCATCTAGGCATGACATGTGATCCTGTTGCCGGTCTGGTGCAGGTGCCATGTATCGAACGAAATGCCATGGGTGCGGTAAAAGCTGTCACGGCAGCATCGTTGGCACTTCATGGTGATGGGGCACATTTTGTTTCGCTTGACGCTTGTATTAAAACAATGCGCGAAACCGGATTTGATATGAATGATCGGTATAAGGAAACAAGCAAGGGTGGCCTTGCAGTCAATGTGACGGATTGTTAAATCTAAGTTATGACCATTCATTTAGTTAAAATGTGCGTAGGCTGCTCGTCAATCGAGGAGCTCGCTTCATGGATAGATTATCGTCTTGAAGAACTGCGTGTAAAACGTGAAAAGCCCGAGCAATATCATGTAACGCGCATGGTTCCGAAGCGGATTGATGAACTTCTTGATGACGGCTCGCTCTATTGGGTGATGAAAGGCAATATCCAGTGCCGACAGAAATTATTGGATATTCGCCCGTTTACCGACATTGAAGGCATCCATCGCTGCAAGCTTGTGTTGGAGCCAAAAATTATTCCTACTGTCTGGCAACCGAAACGGGCTTTTCAAGGGTGGCGCTATTTGAAAACTGATGAAGCGCCAGCCGACGACAATAGCGGTGGTGAAAATTGGCTTCCGGCTGCATTAAAACAGGATCTTGCCGATTTAGGCCTTCTTTAGGCAGAGCTGATACGTCGAAGATTAGTGATCAGAGTTTGTAGCACCCAGACGAAGTTTGACGCCGAAAGAGCCGTGACGGCTTGAAAGACGCAAATGAATCCGTACCGGATCCATTGCTAATCGGCGGTTGCGTTGCGCCTGACACATCAAAAGGCCTAAAAGCGACCGCGTGCTAAGGCCATGCGGCGCGTTTTTAACATCGGCAAGCTTTAATGCGGCTTCCTGCAATGAACGCAAACTCAATAATGAATTCGCAGAAACAGAAGGGCGGCCTATTAACATTATATCGGTTGCATTTGCCATAGCTGTTACCTTTTACGCAAAACTCAGACATTGTTATTGTGTTATCGCATAGCAGTTAAA
>NZ_CALYQK010000055.1 GCF_945285465.1 uncultured Bartonella sp.
TGTCACGCCGGAGGTCGCGGGTTCGAGCCCCGTCACTCGCGCCATTTTTCAGATGTGCTTTTGCAGCAGGATCGTGCTGCGTTTTTATTCCTCTCTTAATAAAGTTTTTGAATTGGCTAAAAAGCAGTTATTTTTCTTGTTATTCTGCTTTATCCTATTGTCGAGAATTGCCGCTCATTGAAGTCTGTTATGATGGCGGGTTGCCTGTGATAGCAAGTCGAATATCGAAATATTTCGCGTCCGGATCACTTTGTCGAGCTGTGTCATTTTGGCGCGGATGGTGGTGCTGGATGGTGGTGCTATTTGTATAGCTCGCCAAAACGTGACCTCGTTATTAACCGCTAAATCTCGCCCGTTTTATTAACTTTCAGTATCTAAAATTTCGATAACATGTTGTTTTTTTGAACAAATTATTTTCGCTAATCAAAAATTTTTATTTTAGCGGTGCCCGGCTTTTGCATTAGTAGTGCTTTTATGATAGTGTTGGCTATTGCGTAAGAGCGCCGAGTGGGGTAACGCTTAGCGCAGATTTGTCGCACGGCATGCCCTTTAAGCTGCACGGGCGGGATTAACTTAAGAATCAACAAAAACACGTAAGTGGTTTATGTTGGCTGTGTTAGTTCAGCACCTTTAAAGGCAGAAGTGGACCATGATTGATCTTTTAAGTTCTTATTTGCCCGTATTGATTTTCATCATTGTATCGGCGCTGATTGCCGGTGTGCTTTTGATAATGCCTTATATCGTGGCTTACCGGGCGCCGGATCCTGAAAAACTTTCAGCATATGAATGCGGTTTTAATTCATTCGACGACGCGCGTATGAAATTCGATATCCGTTTCTATCTGGTGTCGATTTTGTTTATTATTTTTGATCTTGAAGTTGCGTTTTTATTCCCATGGGCGGTGTCTTTTGATGCAATTGGTTGGTTTGGCTTCTTGTCGATGATGGTGTTTCTTGCTGTGTTGACTGTCGGTTTTATTTATGAGTGGAAAAAAGGAGCACTTGAATGGGATTGATGCATGACAATTCGACTTTGGTTGCTCCAAAGCCCAAAGGTATTATTGATCCGAATACAGGTAAATTGATCGGTTCAGATGATGAATTTTTCCAAAATATAAATAGCGAGCTTTCTGACAAAGGATTTCTGGTTACCTCGGTTGATGCGTTGGTGACGTGGGCTCGTACCGGCTCTCTTATGTGGATGAGCTTCGGTTTGGCGTGCTGTGCTATTGAGATGATGCAATGTTCAATGCCGCATTATGATAACGAGCGTTTTGGTTATGCTCCACGCGCTTCACCGCGCCAGTCGGATGTTATGATGGTGGCCGGTACATTGACAAATAAAATGGCACCGGCGTTGCGTAAGGTTTATGACCAGATGCCTGAGCCTCGCTATGTGATTTCTATGGGGTCATGTGCAAATGGCGGCGGATACTACCATTATTCTTATTCTGTTGTGCGTGGTTGCGATCGTATAGTGCCGGTAGACATCTATATTCCCGGTTGCCCTCCAACAGCAGAAGCACTGCTATATGGTGTCCTTTTGCTGCAGAAAAAGATACGGCGCACTGGTTCAATTGAACGGTGAGCAGGAGAGCTATGAATGACGACTGAAGCGTTAAAAGAGTTGCAATCTTATCTCAACGAGCGGTTGGAATCCGTTATTGAGGATGTGGTTTTTGCCTATGATGAATTGACGATTGTGTCGAAGCTCGATTCGATTGTGGACGTTTTAACGTTTCTTAAAGATGATTCCCATTGTCTTTTTGTCGGTTTCGTTGATATTTGCGGTGTGGATTTTCCCCAGCGTGAGAAACGTTTCGATGTTGTTTATCACCTGCTGTCGCCCCGTCATAATTTGCGCCTGCGTGTGAAAGTTCGTACCGACGAAAATACACCGGTGCCGTCAGTTTATAGTGTATATCCAGGGGCTGAATGGTATGAGCGTGAAGCCTACGATATGTACGGCATTCTTTTTTCGGGCCATCCGGATTTACGTCGTATTCTGACCGATTATGGTTTTGAAGGTCATCCTTTGCGTAAAGATTTTCCTGTTTCGGGATTTGTCGAGTGCCGGTATGATAATGAAATGAAGCGGGTTATTTATGAACCTGTGGTTCTCCGTCAGGAAATGCGTAGTTTCGATTTTATGTCACCGTGGGAGGGGGCGGATTATGTCTTGCCTGGTGACGAAAAAGCCGAGGTAAAAAAATGAACGGCCTGACAGGTAATTTAGCGGAAAGAAAAGGCAGGTATTTTGGCGGTACTGGCCATTTCAAGTTGGTTTTGAAATCGCTAAATGTAGGTATCTGTCACTGTTTAATGTGTCGGCACTCAAGTGGAGGAGTATTTATGTCGGTTGAGATGTTTCGGAATTGGAAAGAAACCGACATAGGCACTTTGGCAATCTATGAATCGTCAAGATCGGCACAAAGACGGTTTTGTTGTCGCCGTGGCACGAATATTGGATGGCAATTGCATGACTGTTCAAGCGCGATGCTTGCGGTTCTGGCTTTTGATAATAATGACGATTTCATGCTTACGACCAAGGTGTCCATGGATAATAAACCGGGTTTTTATGAATTTTCAAATGTTACTAAAAAGTTTACAGAGGCAGGTGTTCTGGCTCGTTTTTCAGAGAAGAGGGGTTGATCGTGGCTGAGGTCAATGTCCGTAACTTTAATATCAACTTTGGGCCTCAGCATCCGGCGGCTCATGGTGTTTTGCGTCTGGTGCTCGAGCTCGATGGTGAGGTTGTAGAGCGCGTCGATCCCCATATCGGGCTACTTCATCGTGGTACCGAAAAGTTGATGGAGACCAAAACCTATTTGCAGGCGACACCATATCTGGATCGCCTGGATTATGTTGCTCCTATGAATCAGGAACACGCGTTCGTCCTCGCAGTCGAGAAGCTTCTTGGTGTTCAGGTTCCCAAGCGTGGCCAGATCATCCGCGTTTTGTTTTCTGAAATTGGTCGTATTTTAAATCACCTTCTGAATGTTACGACGCAAGCGATGGATGTCGGTGCGCTTACGCCGCCGCTTTGGGGGTTTGAACAACGCGAAAAGCTCATGATTTTTTATGAGAGAGCTTGTGGTGCCCGTCTTCATGCGAATTATTTCCGGCCGGGTGGTGTGCATCAGGATTTGCCCGAAGCGCTTGTTGAAGATATCGGAAAATTCATTGACCCGTTTTTGATAGCGCTTGACAAACTTGATGCACTGATAACACCCAACCGTATTTTCAAACAACGTAATGTTGATATTGGTATTGTCAAAATTGATGATGCGTGGGTGCGTGGTTTTTCCGGTGTTATGATTCGTAGTGCCGGCGTCCCATGGGATTTGCGCAAAAGCCAGCCGTATGAATGTTATGATGAAATGGAATTCGATATTCCTGTCGGAAAAAATGGTGATTGTTATGATCGTTATTTAATCCGTATGGAAGAAATGCGGCAGTCCGCGCGAATTATGCGACAATGTGTCGAGCGCTTATTAAGCAGCGAAAAAGACGGACCGGTGCTTGCTGTTGATCATAAGATTACACCGCCCAGACGCGGTGCAATGAAAAATTCAATGGAATCTTTGATTCATCATTTCAAGCTTTTTTCTGAAGGTTTTCACGTTCCTGAAGGTGAGGTCTATGCTGCAGTTGAAGCGCCTAAAGGCGAGTTTGGTGTCTATCTCGTTTCGGAGGGAAAGAACAAACCTTATCGGGTTAAATTACGTGCACCCGGCTTTGCCCATCTACAAGCGATGGATTTTCTAACACGTCGCCATTTGCTTGCTGATGTAACAGCAATTTTGGGTTCTATTGATATTGTTTTTGGAGAGGTCGATCGCTGATGTCTGTGCGCCGTCTTGCCAATGAAGCCATACAACCAGATTCATTTTCTTTTAATCAGGAAAATTTGAAGTGGGCCGAAAAAACTATTGCAAAATATCCGGAGGGGCGACAGAGGTCGGCTGTCATTCCATTGCTGATGCGTGCCCAAGAGCAGGAAGGCTGGGTTACACGTGCCGCTATTGAATATGTCGCCAATATGCTTTCGATGGCTTATATCCGAGTTCTTGAAGTTGCGACTTTCTACACACAATTTCAGCTTAAACCGGTTGGTACAAAAGCCCACGTGCAGGTTTGTGGAACGACACCTTGCATGTTGCGCGGGGCGGGTGAGCTTATAAAAGTCTGTAAAAACAGGATTAATGAAACACCGTTTATCACCAATAAAAATGGTACGTTGTCTTGGGAAGAGGTGGAATGTTTGGGAGCTTGCGCGAATGCTCCGATGGTGATGATTTTTAAAGATACCTATGAGGATTTAACGCCCGAACGTTTGGAAGAAATTATCGACGCTTTTGAAGCAGGCAAAGGCGATACGGTGCCAGTTGGGCCACAAGATGGCCGTAAAACTTCCGAACCAATGACCGGTCTTACTTCACTGTTAGATGATGTTAGCCAAAAGGCAGTGAAAAAAAGTTAACGGTTAAGAAGGTGGAAGAGTAAGATGAAGTTGGTAAATTTGAAATATGGATGTGAAGTTGTAGAGCTATTGAATTACGGTCGTTAAGTTCTGATGCGGCGAGTAATTTGATTTAGCTAGAAAAATGAATTCTTATTTGAATGACGTTCAGTAACGTATTGTTAAAAAAGGAAAAGGTGAGAAATGCTGGCTGATAGTGATCGCATCTTCACCAATATATACGGGTTAAAAGACAAGTCTCTGAAAGGCGCGATGTCGCGTGGCTGCTGGGACGGAACCAAGGCTATCCTCGAAAAGGGGCGCGACTGGATCATCAACGAGATGAAGGCGTCCGGACTGCGCGGAAGAGGTGGCGCCGGTTTTCCAACGGGCATGAAGTGGTCTTTTATGCCCAAGCAAAATGATGGACGGCCACATTATCTGGTTGTCAATGCTGATGAATCAGAACCTGGAACGTGTAAAGATCGCGAGATATTGCGTCATGATCCGCACACCTTGATAGAAGGGTGTGTCATTGCGACCTTCGCTATGGGGGCTCACACCGCTTTTATTTATGTTCGGGGCGAATATATTCGTGAACGTGAAGCCCTGCAGGCGGCCATTGATGAATGTTATGATGCCGGCCTTCTCGGTAAGAAAACTGTACACGGCCACGCTTGCGATATTATCGTTCATCACGGTGCTGGCGCTTATATTTGTGGTGAGGAGACAGCGCTTCTCGAAAGTCTGGAAGGTAAAAAGGGTCAACCGCGATTAAAACCGCCTTTCCCCGCCAATATGGGTGTTTACGGTTGTCCGACAACGGTTAACAACGTGGAATCGATTGCTGTTTCACCGACAATTTTGCGGCGTGGAGCTGCGTGGTTTTCGTCATTCGGAAGACCGAACAATGTTGGAACCAAGCTGTTTATGTTCTCCGGTCATGTCAATACGCCGTGTGTTGTCGAGGAAAGCTTGGGGCTGACATTCCGCGAATTGATCGAAAAACATGCAGGCGGCGTTCGTGGCGGTTGGGATAATCTCCTTGCGGTTATTCCGGGTGGTGCTTCCTGTCCGGTTGTGCCGGGTGAAAAAATGCCTGATGCGATTATGGATTTTGACGGCATGAAAGCAATTGGTTCGTCGTTCGGTACAGGCGGCGCAATTGTGATGGATAAAACGACCGATATTATCAAAGCAATTTGGAGAATTTCTGCGTTTTTCAAGCATGAGAGTTGCGGTCAGTGCACTCCATGTCGGGAAGGCACAGGCTGGATGATGCGCCTTTTGGGACGCATGGTCGAAGGAAGAGCACAAAAGCGTGAAATTGACCTTTTGTTCGAGGTTTCAAAGCAAGTGGAAGGACATACAATTTGCGCATTGGGGGATGCAGCAGCTTGGCCTGTTCAAGCTTTGATAAGAAACTTCCGTCCTGAAATTGAAAAACGGATTGATGATTATACACGTAACGCTGTCCAGAGTAAGAACATTGCTTTGGAAGCAGCTGAATAAAGTCGGTAGTGTTTGAGGAAATAAAGTTTAAAGGTTAAGCGGGTTGTCCGCGGACTGGAATAACAATGGCGAAGATCAAAATTAACGGAAAAGAGATCGAAGTACCGGATCACTATACGCTTCTACAAGCTGCTGAAGCGGCGGGAGCAGAGGTTCCGCGCTTCTGCTTTCACGAGCGTCTTTCGATTGCTGGTAACTGTCGTATGTGTCTTGTCGAAGTAAAAGGCGGGCCCCCTAAGCCTACGACGTCCTGTGCAATGGGTGTGCGCGACTTACGACCCGGGCCTAATGGCGAGCCACCGGAAATGTTCACCAATACGCCGATGGTAAAGAAAGCACGGGAAGGGGTGATGGAATTTCTTCTTATCAACCATCCGCTTGATTGCCCGATTTGCGATCAGGGTGGTGAGTGTGACTTGCAGGACCAGGCAATGGCTTATGGTCATGATTTTTCACGTTATAAAGAAAGCAAACGTGCTGTCGAAAACAAGTATATCGGTCCACTGGTCAAAACGGTTATGAACCGTTGCATCCATTGCACCAGATGTGTGCGTTTTACCACAGAAGTTGCCGGAATATCGGAGCTTGGTCTAATTGGCCGTGGAGAAGATGTAGAAATTACGACCTATCTTGAACAAGCGTTAACGTCGGAATTGCAAGGCAATGTCATTGATCTTTGTCCGGTTGGTGCCTTGACTTCGCGGCCATATGCTTTTCACGCCCGTCCTTGGGAGTTGACCAAGACTGAAACGATTGACGTAATGGATGGATTGGGAAGCGCAATTCGGGTTGATACACGTGGCCGAGAAGTCATGCGTATTATGCCGCGCGTCAACGAAGATATCAATGAAGAGTGGATTTCGGATAAAACACGTTTTATCTGGGATGGCCTTCGTACTCAAAGGCTTGATCGTCCTTATATCCGTAAAAATGGCAAATTGGTTGAAGCAGGGTGGGGTGAGGCATTTACCGCCATCAAATCGGCTGTGGATCTTGCTTCGGGTGAAAAAGTTGGCGCAATTGCCGGCGATTTTGCAACAGTTGAAGAAATGTATGCATTAAAAATGCTGTTAAAGTCTTTGGGCTCGAATGCAGTAGATTGTCGGCAGGACGGTACGGCTCCGTCAGATGAGACCGGGCGTGCAAGTTACATTTTTAACCCGACAATTGCCGGAATAGAAAATGCCGATGCACTGCTTCTCATCGGTTCAAATCCGCGCTTTGAAGCTGCTGTTTTAAATGCACGGATTCTCGAACGCGAGCGTAAAGGTAATTTCCCGATCGGTCTTATCGGAGAACAGGTCGATTTGCGCTATCCATACACTTATCTCGGAGCAGGGGCGGATACGCTTTCTCAACTCTTAAAAGGCAAAAACGCGTTTTTTAAAACATTGAAAAACGCCGAAAAACCGTTGATAGTTGTTGGTCAAGGTGCTCTTGCCGGAGCAAATGGAAAAGCTGTTTTGAACGCAATAGCAAAACTTTGTGAAGAAGTCGGCGCTTTTACGGAAAACTGGAAGGGGTTGGGCATTTTGCAAACGTCGGCATCGCGTGTTGGCGGGTTGGATATCGGGTTTTCATCCTCGCAAGGTGCTTCTGAAATTGTTAAATCCTCCGATGTACTTTTCCTTCTTGGTGCTGACGAGATGGATTTGACACAAAAGCATGGTTTTACAGTTTATATCGGAAGCCATGGTGATGCGGGAGCACAACAAGCAGATGTAATTTTGCCCGCTTCGACATATACTGAAAAGTCCGGTATTTATGTGAACACAGAAGGCCGAGTTCAAATGACATCACGTGCTGCTTTTGCGCCCGGAGAAGCCAAAGAAGATTGGGCGATTATTAGAGCATTGTCGGGAGTTTTAGGGCATGCGCTTCCATTTGATTCACTGGCTGAATTGAGGAAAAGCTTGTTTGAAAAATTCCCGCATATGGCAAAGATGAATGCGATAAAGGCAGGTGATTTTGAAGAATTTTTGAAACTCGCATCGCATTCTGTTGATATTGGCAAACAGTCTTTTTCATCTTTGATTAAAGACTTCTATTTAACAAACCCAATTGCCCGTGCATCGGCTGTGATGGCAGAGTGTTCAGCGCTCGCTAAAGCACGATTGACCGAAGCGGCAGAATGAAGGTAGAGAGGAAAAATAAAGACAATGTATGATTTCTTTATGATCTGGCTGCTACCCCTGCTGATTATCATTGGTAAAGCGGTCTTACTGTTGGTAGTGCTTCTGGTCCTTATTGCATATCTTCTTTACGCAGATAGAAAGATTTGGGCGGCCGTTCAATTGCGCCGTGGGCCGAACGTTGTAGGGCCTTGGGGGCTGTTCCAGTCTTTTGCCGATCTGATAAAATTCGTCGTAAAAGAGCCGGTTATTCCTGCAGGGGCCAATAAAGGTGTGTTTTTACTTGCACCATTTATATCGTCAACGCTGGCACTGTCGGCCTGGGCTGTTGTACCGGTGAATGAAGGTTGGGCTGTTGCAAGTATCAATATTGGTCTTCTCTATATTTTGGCTATTTCATCTCTTGAGGTTTATGGCGTGATTATGGGGGGCTGGGCATCCAATTCTAAATATCCGTTCCTTGGTGCATTGCGTTCGACAGCACAGATGGTCTCCTATGAAGTTTCTATCGGCTTTGTTTTGGTTACTGTTATTCTCGTCAGCGGGTCGCTTGATCTAACGACTATTGTGACTGCGCAAAAATCAGGTTTTGGAACAAATATTGGGCTGCCATTTAACAGTTTTCTAGATTGGAACTGGCTTGCATTATTTCCGATGTTCATCATCTTCTTCATTTCGGCATTAGCTGAAACGAACCGACCGCCTTTTGATCTGGTTGAAGCAGAATCCGAGCTTGTTGCTGGCCATATGATCGAATATTCGTCAACACCTTACATGTTGTTCTTTTTAGGAGAATATGTTGCCATTGTTTTGATGTGTGCATTGACGACAATTCTCTTTCTCGGTGGCTGGCTGCCTCCGGTGGATGTGTGGTGGCTTAACTGGGTGCCCGGTGTCATCTGGTTTGTTCTTAAAGTCTGCTTTGTCTTCTTCTGGTTTGCCATGGTTAAGGCATTTGTACCGCGCTATCGCTATGACCAGCTGATGAGATTGGGTTGGAAAGTATTTCTTCCAATTTCTCTTGCAATGGTTGTCATAACGGCGGCTTATTTGAAAATCGTAAGTTTAGGTTAAAGGAGAAGGATATGTCTGGTCTTTTTCAAGCTGCCAAGTCGCTTCTTCTGATAGAGTTCTGGAGTGCGTTTTGGTTGTCGATGCGCCAGTTTGTGGCGCCAAAACCGACGATCAATTATCCTTATGAAAAAGGAGTGGTATCTCCACGTTTTCGTGGTGAACATGCATTGCGGCGATATCCTAATGGTGAAGAGCGCTGCATTGCTTGCAAATTATGCGAAGCGATTTGTCCGGCGCAGGCGATTACTATTGAAGCAGGTCCACGCCGTAATGACGGTACGCGACGGACTGTTCGGTACGACATTGACATGGTTAAATGTATTTATTGCGGCTTTTGCCAAGAAGCATGTCCGGTAGAAGCCATTGTCGAGGGGCCAAATTTTGAATTTGCCACCGAGACGAGGGAAGAACTTTACTATGACAAGGAAAAGCTTCTTTCCAATGGCGACCGTTGGGAACGTGAAATAGCACAAAACATTGCTATGGATGCACCTTATCGGTAAGTAGAAAGATTCACCTCGTCGCGTTTTAAACGCGGCGTAAGATAAATCGGCACAATAGTTTTGTGTCCACGGTTTTGGTTTAACTTAGGGGAAACCAATGTTAACAGGTATAGCAGCGGCGTTTTTTTATTTGTTCGCTTTCATTATGCTGGCTAGCGCAGTCATGGTTGTTGCCGCGCGTAATCCGGTGCATTCGGTGTTGTTTTTAATTCTTGCTTTTTTCAATGCGGCAGCTTTGTTTTTGCTGACCGGAGCAGAATTCTTGGGCCTTATTTTGCTGGTTGTTTATGTCGGCGCGGTCGCTGTCTTGTTCTTGTTCGTTGTCATGATGCTTGATGTCGATTTTGCCGAATTGAAAAGCGGTGCGTTGAAATATGCACCTATTGGTGCTTTGGTTGGCATTATAATCGCAGTCGAATTAATAGTGGTTTTTGGCAGTTCGCATTTTTCGCCGTCTTTGGCCGAACATGTCATGCAGCCCATGCCTAATTTGGCGGACCGGACAAATACGCAGTCTTTGGGTGATATTCTTTATACTGATTATGTTTTTTATTTTCAGCTTGCCGGATTAGTTCTGCTTGTTGCAATGATCGGTGCAATCGTTTTGACGTTACAACACCGCGCAGGTGTCAAACGGCAGTCTATTTCACAACAGGTTGCGCGCATGCCTAAAGACGCGATTGAAGTTAAAAAAGTTGAATCTGGTAAAGGAATTTAACGGGAAGAAAAAAATGCACATTGAAATTGCTCACTATCTGACCGTTTCTGCATTGATGTTTACAATTGGCGTCTTTGGCATTTTTTTGAATAGAAAAAATGTCATTATCATTCTGATGTCTATTGAACTGATATTGCTTTCAGTCAATTTGAATTTTGTGGCCTTTTCGGCAGTTCTGCATGACCTCATGGGGCAAGTTTTTGCACTTTTCGTGTTAACTGTCGCGGCAGCAGAAGCTGCAATCGGCTTGGCTATTCTGGTTGTATTCTATCGTAATCGCGGTTCGATTGCGGTCGAAGATGTTAACGTGATGAAAGGCTGACGCGTTATGTTTTACGCTATTGTCTTCCTACCGCTTTTGGGTTTTTTTATTGCCGGAATGGGAGGAAAAACTCTGGGAGCCCGCGCCGCCGAACTTGTGACATGCACCTTTATGGTTATTGTTGCAATTTTGTCATGGATAGCATTTTTTGATATTGCTATGGGTAGCGGGCAAACTGTCGATATCCCCATTTTTCATTGGATTTTGGTTGGCGGATTAAAGTTTGACTGGGCATTGCATATTGACACACTGACAGCCGTAATGCTGGTCGTTGTTAATACGGTTTCGGCTTTGGTGCATATCTATTCCATTGGGTACATGCATCACGATCCTTCACGTCCGCGCTTTTTTGCGTATTTGTCGTTCTTTACATTCATGATGTTGATGTTGGTTACATCAAACAATCTCGTCCAGATGTTTTTTGGTTGGGAAGGTGTTGGCTTAGCATCCTATTTGTTGATCGGGTTTTGGTATGAACGGCCTTCGGCGACAAAAGCTGCCATTAAGGCATTTGTTGTTAACAGAGTGGGTGACTTCGGCTTTTTAATCGGTGTCTTTAGTGTTTTTGTTCTTTTTAAATCGGTAAACTTTGACACGATTTTTGCCAGAGCAGCCGATAGCAGTTTTACCGAGCATATGACGTTTCTGTGCTGGCAGGTTGACGGCAACAAGGCCATCACCATCGCTTGTCTGTTTCTGTTTATTGGTGCCATGGGTAAATCGGCGCAATTTTTGCTGCACACATGGCTACCTGACGCTATGGAAGGGCCAACTCCGGTTTCTGCTCTCATTCATGCGGCAACAATGGTTACCGCCGGCGTTTTTATGGTGTCGCGTATGTCGCCAATATTCGAGTTGGCTCCAAGTGCGCAGACGATAATTGTTATTATAGGTGCAACAACAGCGTTTTTTGCTGCGACCGTTGGTTTGGTACAAAATGATATCAAGCGGGTTATTGCCTATTCGACCTGTTCGCAACTCGGTTACATGTTTGTTGCACTCGGTGTCGGCGCCTATAGTGCGGGGGTATTTCATCTGTTTACCCATGCTTTTTTCAAAGCTTTGTTGTTCCTCGGAGCAGGTTCGGTTATTCATGCCGTGTCGGATGAACAAGATATGCGGAAAATGGGTGGCCTTAGAAAATATATTCCGACAACCTATTGGATGATGGTTATTGGCACACTCGCTTTGACCGGTGTCGGTATTCCGGGAACACTGTTTGGTACAGCCGGTTTCTTCTCGAAAGATGGAATTATTGAGTCTGCATTTGCGTCTCATAGCCCGGTTGCCGGTTACGCTTTCTGGCTTCTTGTCATTGCCGCGTTATTTACGAGTTTTTATTCGTGGCGGCTGATTTTTATGACTTTTCATGGAAAGCCGCGTGCGACAGCCGACATCATGCATCACGTGCATGAGTCAGGTGCGGTAATGATTGTTCCGCTGATTATCTTGGCAGTGGGAGCTGTTTTTGCCGGTGTAGTCTTCCAGCCGTATTTTTCTGGCGAATTTTATGATGCTTTCTGGAAGGGTGCATTGTTTACCGGTGCCGAGAACCATATTCTTCATGACATGCACAATGTACCGCTATGGGTAAAATGGTCGCCTTTTGTCGTTATGGTTATTGGTTTTGTGTTGGCTTATGTCTTCT
>NZ_CALYQK010000056.1 GCF_945285465.1 uncultured Bartonella sp.
ATCTAATAATTCATGGCACAGTTGACCAGCCCACTTTGATTATATGAGGAAAATCTTATGAAAATAGCTATCCAGATGGATCACATTTCAACCATTCATATCAAGGGGGATACGACATTTGCTCTGGCATTGGAGGCGCAACGGCGCGGCCACCAGCTTTTTCATTATACGCCTGACCGGCTTTCCATGTATAATGGTAAAGTAATAGCACGCATGGAAACTTTGCGTGTGCGCGACGAAGAAGATGATTACTATACCTTGGGCGAAACCGTTCGCACCCCTCTCGAGGTGATGGATGTCGTCTTGCTGCGCCAAGACCCGCCATTCGACATGAATTATATCACGACGACACATCTTCTTGAACGGATAGGGGGCAAAACGCTGGTTGTGAACGACCCGAACTGGGTACGCAACAGCCCGGAAAAGATTTTTGTTACCGAATTTCCCGATTTGATGCCGGATACCCTGATCACGCGTGATATCAATGAAGTGAACGCTTTTCGTGCCGAGTTTGGCGATATTATTATCAAGCCGCTTTACGGCAATGGCGGTGCAGGGGTTTTTCTTTTGAAAAAAGACGACCGCAATCTGACATCGCTTCTGGAAATGTTCAATGTGCTTTATCCGGAGCCTTTTATTGTGCAACGCTACCTTGAAGAGGTGCGCCGTGGTGACAAACGTATTATTTTGATTGATGGTGAAGCCGTAGGTGCGATTAACCGCGTTCCGGCCGAGACGGATGCACGCTCGAACATGCATGTCGGGGGTCGTGCCGAAAAAACGGGATTGACAGAGCGTGACCGCGAAATTTGCGAGCGTATCGGACCGGCATTGAAAGCGCGCGGATTTATTCTTGTCGGAATTGACGTTATTGGCAATTATCTTACAGAAATCAATGTTACATCGCCAACCGGCATTCGCGAGCTCAAACGGTTTGGCGGAGCTGATGCGGCGCATATTTTTTGGGACACAGTGGAAGAAAAAATAAAAGGTTGAAAAACTTGATAAAGGATAGGAAAAACCGACTTTAGACTGTAAGACGGCGATGAAAAACTATTATAGAAGCATTAAGAAACAATTACTAATCCATCGTTAATCTTTTTTAAAAAGATTGCCGGTTTTTCAGGAGTGAATGGATGAACAGATTGCTTTCAACGGTTGCGGGTGCGGTGTTTGCAACAACATGCTTTACCGGAGCTGCAATAGCGCGCGATTATGTTCAGGTGTCCGGCTCTTCGACAGTGTTGCCCTATGCCAAAATTGTTGCTGAAACCTTTGGAGAAATATTTACCAATTATCGCACACCTGTCATTGAATCGGGTGGTTCTGGTGCCGGTATCAAAGAATTTTGCCGCGGCATTAGTGAAAATACCATTGATATTGCCAACTCTTCACGGCCAATGAAAAAAACTGAATTACAGGCATGTTTTGATGCCGGGGTGAGCGAAGTCGAGGAAGTGCGCATTGGCTATGACGGCATTGTCTTTGCCAGCGATATTGCCGGCCCCAGTTTGAATTTGACTCCTGTTGATGTCTATAAAGCCTTGGCCGCACAACTTGTTGTTGACGGAAAGCTTGTCAGCAATACCTCAAAAAAGTGGAACGAGGTTGATCCGGCGCTGCCTGACTGGGAAATAGCTGCCTATATTCCGGGCGAAAAACACGGCACCAGAGAAGTCTTTGAAGAAAAATTGATGGGCGAAGGCTGCAAGGAAAGCGGTTCGGCCGAAAAGATGAAAAACCTCGGTATGGACGACAAGGCGATAGCGGCGGCCTGTATTGCCATTCGCAAGGATGGCAGAGCGGTCGATATTGATGGCGACTATTCGGAAACATTAGCGCGCGTTATCTCGAACAAAACCGGTATTGGCGTGTTTGGTCTGGCATTTTATGAAAATAATGCCGATAAGCTCAAAGTCGCCACTGTTAACGGTGTCACGCCGAATGTTGAAACCATTTCGAGTGGACAATATCCGGTTTCGCGACCACTGTTTTTCTATGTTAAAAAAGCGCATCTGGGAGTTATTCCCGGGATGAAAGATTATGTCGAGTTTTTCTTGTCCGACCAGATGATCGGGCCTGACGGGCCACTTGCCGATTATGGCCTTATTGCCGCACCTGATCGCGAGCGCGAGGCGCAAAGGTTGAGCTTTGAAAAGGGCGAGGTGATGTCGATCGACAAATAAATTGAGCAAGCGCGGGAAATTCTCGCGTTTTTTTTAAAATAAAACCGGAAAATGGAATGTCCCTATCTTTATTAGTCTTGGTTGTTTTTGTTGTTGGTGTGATCGGGTTTGTCATTTCTTGTAAACGCGCCTCGTCAATTGCAAAAACCGGCAAAAAAATGCATTCACGGCCATATTATTTTGGCTGGTGGACATTTTTGATCACTGTTGTTCCATCGGTGCTGGTGTTGCTTGTTTGGCAAATGGGTAGTGCTATCTATCTTGAAGAGCGCGCCTCAATAAAATTGAACACGATGATAGAAAATGGAGAAGCTTTGAACCATAGTCTGGCCTTGAGCACTGTGGAAAGTCTCACCCATGCTTTTTCTGTCGGCAACAGTGATATGTCGATCATTGACAAGCAAAATGCATCCTATAGTTTAACCTATCCGGCCCTGCGTGAGGAAATGGCGAAAAAAGGCATAATGTTGCCAAGTGAAGGGGCAGATAGCCTTATACCCATTGCTATTGAATGGTATGAAAGCTCGATAAAATCGCATTTTGTCGGTTCGCTAATCGCGCTTATTATTGCGCTTTGCGGTTTTGCTGGTGGATTGAGCCAGATTGGTGAGCGCAAACGGGCGCGCAACAAAGTTGAAAAAATAGTGTTTGCCAGCCTTTTTATCGCGTCGATTGTCGCAATTCTGGCCACAATCGGCATTTTCTTTTCATTGCTTTTTCAAACAGTGAGTTTTTTTAAAGTTGTACCATTGTCGAATTTCTTCTTCGGCACGGTCTGGGATCCGCGGTTTACGGCAACTGGTTCAACCGGCGCTGTCGGGCAATTCGGTTTGTTGCCACTTTTGTCCGGAACACTCTATATCGCCTTTGTTTCGATGGTTTTTGCTGTTCCTGTTGGCCTTTTTGCGGCAATTTATATGTCTGAATATGCTTCCCGCCGTTTGCGTTCGATCATCAAACCGCTGTTGGAAGTTCTGGCCGGTATTCCGACAATCGTATACGGCTTTTTTGCCTTGGTCACTGTCGGGCCGTTTTTGCGCGATTTGTCGATTGCAATTGCCGGTGGGCAAGGTTTCATCATGTCGCAAAGTGTTTTGACGGCTGGCCTTGTCATGGGCATTATGTTGATACCTTTTGTCTCCTCGCTGTCGGATGATATTATCAGTGCTGTGCCGCAATCGTTGCGCGACGGGTCTTATGGTCTTGGCGCAACACAATCAGAGACGATAAAAAAGGTCGTTCTACCGGCGGCACTTCCCGGTATTGTCGGTGCGGTATTATTGACAGCCTCGCGTGCTATCGGCGAGACGATGATTGTTGTTCTGGCTGCCGGTGTTGCCGCCAATCTGACAATCAACCCGTTCGAGGCCATGACAACAATTACGGTCAAAATCGTCAACCAGTTGACCGGCGATCTCGAGTTCAATTCGCCGCAAACGCTTGTTGCTTTTGCCCTCGGAATGACCTTGTTTGTGCTCACACTGTTGATGAATGTTTTTGCGCTTTATGTTGTACGCAAATATAGGGAGCAGTATGAATGAGTGAATCTCTTCAAACAGCCCGGCGGGATATCGGGTTAAAACGCCGCTACCGTGCCGAATGCCGTTTCCGCGCCTATGGTGTGCTTGCCGTGTGTGTCGGACTTTTGTTCCTTGTCATTCTGTTGTGGTCGATTATTGCCCAAGGCTATAGTGCATTTCAGCAAACATCCATGACATTGCCGGTCTATTTTGATGAACATGTCATTGATCCCAAAGGCGAGCGTCAAAGCAATCCGAAAGTTCTTATCACCGCCAATTATCCGCTGCTCGTGCGCAATGCCTTGGCCGAAAAACTCGGAGTCGATAAAAACGATCATGGTGCCATGCGCGAGCTCAACCGGATGATTTCAGGCGGTGTCAGGGTCGAAATACGCAAAATTCTTCATGCGCATCCCGATTTCATCGGAACAACACAGACAATAACCGTGCTTGCCGCTGCCGATATAGATTCGGCTTTCAAAGGGCAGATTGACTTGAATGTTCCCCAACAAAATCGCAAAGTTAGCGACCGGCAGGTTGCGTGGATGAAAAAGCTGAGTTCGCAAGGCATTCTCTATAAAGCTTTTAACAAAGGGCTTTTCACTTTCGGGGCATCGAGCCGACCCGAAACTTCCGGTCTTGGTGTGGCAATGATCGGTTCAGCCTATATGATGGCGATTGTGCTTGTATTATCGTTGCCAATTGGGGTGGCAACAGCCATCTATCTTGAAGAATTTGCCCGCCGTAGCCGGTTTAACGATATTATCGAAGTCAATATCAACAATCTGGCGGCGGTACCGTCTATCGTGTTCGGATTATTGGGACTTTCGGTTTTTATCAATTTTCTCCATCTTCCGCGTGCCTCGTCTTTGGTTGGTGGTCTGGTTTTGACACTTATGACACTTCCGACCATTATCATTGCAACACGAGCGGCTTTGCGTGCGGTGCCGCGTTCAATTCGCAATGCGGCACTGGGGCTTGGCGCGTCAAAGACACAAGCGGTTTTCGGCCATGTCCTACCACTGGCACTGCCGGGAATTTTAACCGGAACAATTCTTGGGCTCGCCCGTGCCCTCGGGGAAACGGCACCACTATTGTTGATTGGTATGGTTGCTTTTGTTGTCAATTATCCGACAACACCCTTGGATCCGGCAACTGCATTACCGGTTCAGGTCTATATGTGGGCAAACGAGCCGGAACGAGCCTTTAGTGAACGCACCTTTGGTGCCATTATTATCCTGATGGGATTTTTGGCAGTGATGAATATAGCAGCCGTTTTATTGCGTCGTAAATTTGAACGGCGTTGGTAAATGGTTGTATCGGCGCATATTGTTATAAAAGTCGAGAACGCTGTGACCGAAAAGAAGGGTTGAATTGATAATGAAAATTAAAATGCGTGGTCAGGATGTCAAAGTTTTTTATGGTGCAAAAGAAGCCCTTCATGGAGTGAGCCTAGACATTCCCGAGCATCAGGTCATGGCATTGATTGGCCCTTCAGGTTGCGGAAAATCGACGTTTTTGCGTTGCCTTAACCGTATGAATGATACGATTGAGGGGGCAAAAGTAACGGGAAAAATCACACTTGACGGGCAAGATATTTATGACCCCGATATTGATGTTGTCGAATTGCGTGCCCGTGTCGGCATGGTTTTTCAAAAACCCAATCCTTTTCCCAAATCGATTTATGAAAATGTCGCTTATGGGCCACGTATTCATGGGCTGGCGAAATCTCGCAAAGATCTCGACCAAATAGTCGAACAAAGTTTGATAAAGGCCGGTTTGTTTGACGAGGTGAAAGATCGTCTCAATGATCCGGGTACAGGCCTTTCCGGTGGGCAGCAACAGCGTTTGTGCATCGCGCGCGCCATTGCCGTCAGTCCGGAAGTGATCTTGATGGATGAACCTTGTTCGGCGCTTGATCCGATTGCGACAGCGCGCATTGAAGAGCTGATTGATGATTTGCGTGAAAATTTTACCATTGTTATTGTTACACATTCGATGCAGCAGGCAGCACGTGTATCGCAATATACAGCAATGTTCCATCTTGGCGACCTTGTCGAAGTTGGAGAAACCGAGATGATGTTTACCTCGCCCAAAGAACAACGCACACAAGATTATATTACCGGTCGATTTGGTTAATTTCAGGGAGCACAATTATGCCAATAAATCACACTGTCCGTTCATTTGACGAAGAATTGAGCTACCTTGAAGCAAAAATTGCGGAGATGGGCACTTATGCCAGCAATATGATCGAAGAGGCGGTCAATGCTGTTGTCAATGATGACCTCGCTCTTGCCAAAAAGGTTAGAGCCGACGACATATTTTTGGATGAAACCGAACGCGATATAGATGAAAAGGCTGTTGCCGTCATTGCCAAACGGCAACCAATGGCAGTTGATCTGCGTGAAATTATTGGTGCCATGCGCATTGCAGCCGATCTCGAGCGCGTTGGAGACATGGGAAAAAATATCGCAAAAAGAACGCCGGCTATTGTCGAAAGCCGACTGCCAACATCATTTTATCAAGGGCTCCAATCATTTGCGACATTGACACTTAACCAATTGCGCGAGGTGCTGGATGCCTATGCCAACCGTTCGCTTGAGCGGATTGATGCGGTGCGTGATCGTGATGAGAAAATCGATGCGATGTATACCTCACTGTTTCGCGAGCTTCTGACCTATATGATGGAAAATCCGCGCAATATAACCGCTTGTACCCATTTATTGTTTTGCGCCAAAAATATTGAACGTATTGGCGATCATGCAACCAATATTGCCGAGACATTGCACTATATTATGACCGGTAACTATTTGAGCACAGAACGTCCGCGTGATGATTTGACCTATAAAGTCGGGGCGGACGGCAAAACCAGAACATAGTTACATCTTGTTGAAGTGTTGCGGTGCAAATTTTAGGCCTATTTAACAACTTTAATCGGGCTGGATTGGACATGCACCTGACAAGTCTTCGGCATTATTTTGATTGACAAAGAGAGCTCCTCGGATTGGCAATGCGTTTTGCCGCAATCAATCATGCAGTTTCTTTGATTGTCTGAAATTTCCAATTTTTCGGCTGGCAAAAAGTGGCAAAAAAGTGGCAGAAGAAATCGGCTTTCCGCTGTTATTATAATTTTGTCGTCGGGGTTGAGGCTGAAATTTTCTGTGGTGAAACAATTTGTTTGGCCAGCGTTAACAATTGGTGAATAGCGTTCAAAATGGGCGAATAAGTGCGCTTTCTCAACTAAAATTTTGTAAAATTCAATCGTGGTTAATTTTTTATTTTAGCTCGAAAAACCACAGGATTGCTGGCGGTTTGGGCAGCATTTTTCATTAAATTCGTCGTCACTTCAACAATTTTACGCCCGGCGTTTTATAACCGGCCGCGTGGCCATTAATTGTTTTTAAAATGTTTGAAAGCATAGTTTGAAGCGAAGATTTTCCGATCCCCAAGATAGCCGGATAAGGCGTGCGAAAGGAAATTGCCATTTTTTGGCCCCTTTTTGCCTTTGTTTTAAGGGCCAAGTTTTAAGGGTCAAGAAAGATAACGAAACGCAAGAATGGTATTGGAACAAATGAAAAAACTCCGTTGGGCAGGTACCGCAGCAATTATACTTGCACCGTTTTTCGTTACGGGCTGTGCATCAAATCATTTCGGGTTTGGCCATAAAAGCGGCAACGACGTTGCCGTTCCTATGAGCGAACGTACGTGTTTGATGCGTGCCATGTATTTTGAATCCAACCGTTCAAGTCGTGATGGCATGATTGCCGTTGGCACAGTTGTTATGAATCGTGTCAATTCAACCGCTTATCCGAAAACAATTTGCGGCGTTGTTGGCCAGCCCAACCAATTTGCTCCTGGAGTGCTGACAAAACCGATGAATGAACCGGCGGCGATGGCACGGGCAGGAGAGGCCGCCGATGCTGTTTTGCGCGGTGAACGGGCAAAAAAAAGCAAGAATGCCATGTTCTTTCATACGGCCGGTTTGACGTTCCCGTATAAGAACATCCACTATGTGCAGGTTGCCGGCGGCAATGCTTTTTATGAAAAGCGCGGGCGTAATGGTGAATTGCAGGTGCCGACCAATGATGCACCTTATGATGTTGCTTTCGCTTTTGCCCAGGAGCGTAATGGTAACGCTCCGCAATTTACGACACCGGGGCGCAGTGTCGAGCGTTTAGCACCGAAAACAGTTGATCCAACACCGGCGGTTCCTGTTAGAACAGCACCAGCAGCCGCGCCAGTTATGGTTGCTCAGGCACAGCCAGTACCTGTCGGGAGAATGCCGGTTGCCTCACATAATAAGCTGACGGCAGCTGAAGAAAATACATTTGTCGCGCAAGCAAAGCCGGCGTCTAATGTCAATAACAAACCGGTTGAAACAGTAAAAGAACCTTCCTTGCCGTTCCAGACCGCGCCAACGCCGGCACCAAAACCGGTTATGGTTGCCCAAGCGCGTTATAATTATGCACCAAAACCGCAGTCGCAGGAGGTTGACCATATACATACCGGTTCAACGACGGTTGGCTATCCGACACCATCAAAAGAGAAAATTGACCAAATTGGTGCAATTTTGCAAAAACAGGAAAAAAACAAGCGGTTCTGATAAACGTTTAACCATTTCATTGTTGTTTTGCCAAAAAGCCCGCGCAAATGACGCGGGTTTATTTTTTGAGCCTTTTACAGGCGTTCCTGTTCAACAAGCATGAAAATCTGCAAAAACCGCAAAAATGGTAGTTAGGCTGTCCTACAAGAAATGTTAAATAATCCGCTACATTCTCGGGTGAAAAGAAAACTTTTATATGGCAGTTGGTTATGCAGAAAATTGTTTAGAAGAGCGGCGAACATGCGGCTTTTTTTCGATGCTTGGCTGCCGGCAATGTTTCTTGAGATGCTTGCAATCAATCATATTTAATTGAGGCCGGATGCTTGATTGACAAAAGCCCGCCGCCAATTAGTTTTCTTATTTTATCAATCAAAGCATTTATAGGGTGTTTTATCAAGTGCGCTTTAAGACATTTTTTTATCATCAAATGGCTTTGATATGCTTACTTGCTTAGATAAGGTGAATGAACGCTATGACAAAAGATGTTAGGCGGATTAAATTCGCTAGATTGCCGTGCCAACAAAAAGGGTAAACAGACAGTCCATGCGTATTTATGTACGCGTACCGTTTGAGCTGGCCAGTGAGATTGACCGTTATGAAACAGCCGATCAGAGTTATTCCGGTTTTGTATTCATCGCATTGAGAAATGCGGTTGAGAAGCGGGCAAAGTCGCGCTAACGCTCTGTTTTGTTAGGCGAAAAGCGGTCTGTGTCATGCTGGGGAAAGGCGCTGTGCCAACATAAGGAAAGATGGCTGTTTACTGCTCGGGAAGGCAGTCTGTCTACACATTTCTGCGTGATTTAATCGGTGTTTTTCTCTGTTCAGGCTTATTAACTATCTTTGGTGTCTTTCTGTTTCAGGCGACCAATCATGATAACATCATGCTCAGGGCCATCCCGATAAAGTGCTTGGCGAGGCTTGCCTTCATCCACAAATCCCATTTTTTCATAAAGTTTGATTGCTCGCTTATTAAAAGAAAAAACCTATAGAAATACGCGATGTCAACTGCGTTCACTAAAAACAGACGATAATAATAATGATAGCGAGGCAGTGCCGATACCTTTTCCCCATACGGTTTTATCGCCAATATCAATGATGCATTGGGCAGATCGATTTTTATAATCTATTTGAATCAACGAAATGATGCCAACTGGCTTGCCAGTTTCTTTATATTCAATGACGTAGGCTTTCGCATGAGGCCGAGAAGCAATTGGCTGTGACAGATTTTTCTGTTTCTTCCAGTGTATAGATATAAAGTGCAGGACTGGTGGTACACGTAACAGCAATATCGTTACACCACATATGGTAGATGTGGGGGGGGGTAATTTACGCAGTTTTATAATGTTATTATAAAACATTGGCTATTTTATAGCGTAATATATTGGTTATTTGGTTGATTTAAATAATTTAACATTTATCAGTTAACTATTGATATCATGAATCACCGTCATAAGTTATTCAATAAAGGTTTTTTTCATAATGTAATATTATAGAAAATGTTGTATTATTTAATATTTTCTTCTTTTTTAGTTAAGCATTGTTTTTAGTTTCCCATTCATCCAGTCGATCCGCGCATTCCTGCATCAACCTTCTGCGCTGTTTTTCATATTGGGCATGATCATATGCTCTGACCTGAACTTTGTTTGAACGGGATAATTGGGCTTTTATCCATTCTTTGGGATACCTCGGTTTGTTGAATCCAGTGGATATTGTGGCCCGTATTTCTTGTCCGGTCAAACGTCTATGATAGCCCATCGGCTTTAATCGGCAGTTCAGGGTATTTTTATTGATGATTTCTGTTGGCTTCGTTCGGTGGCGCAGTAAATTAGGCGGCTATGGATAATGTAAATCTAGAAGTTTTTCTACCATGCAACGGCTTGACGGGACAGGAAAACGACAAAGGGGGAGAATTCCATCATTGGCTGTTCCTGCCTGACAGGGGTCGGGGTTTTGAACAATTCAATGTTTTGGCCACTTCTCTTTTTTTGTCTGGCAGTTTCAATATCTACGGCAGGATAACAACCAAAAGACATGAGCTGCGGATTGGTTTGCCAATAAACGCGAAAATTCGGGACGTTTCAACCATAGGGTTCAACGCGCAAAAATAACTGCTTATCATCTTTTTAGGCTATATACGATCGGTACAGGTTGGATTTGGCAATGGTTTGATCGGTTAACAGTGCCATATTCGATACCCCGTTATTTTCGGTTTGAATGAAAAATAAGCTGTATCGAGATGGAAAAGACAAAAAACACGAAGCAGGTTAGTTTTAATTTTTTTTGATAGTTAAAATAAGTCATCGAACTGGCAAGCAGAAAAAATATATCTGTTGCTATGCTTATTTTGTGTGGCATATTGTGGGATATCAATGGACTTGCCGGAAAGATAAAAGCCGATAACGTTTTGACTTTATAATAAAACAGGACGTTTTAGGATATCTTGGAACGGAGATCTGGAGCGGGTAGCGGGAATCGAACCCGCGCGTTCAGCTTGGGAAGCTGACAGGCTACCATTACATCATACCCGCCAAAGACCTGACACAGATGCAATCTTTCATGCTTGTTGTCAAGTATTCTCCCGTCAAAGCGGTTTAAAATGTTTGGATAGTTTTAAACCTTGTGCCTGATAATTCGAGCCGAGGTCGCGTCCATAGAGCGATTTTGGCCGTCTGAGCATATGTTCATAGACGAGGTGGCCAACAATTTGCCCATGTTCGAGTATGAATGGAACTTCATGGCTGCGCACCTCCAAAACCGCCCGCGCACCTTTTCCACCGGCATCATAATCGCCAAAGCCGGGGTCAAAAAAACCGGCATAATGCACACGAAATTCACCAATTAACGGGTCGAACGGTGTCATTTCAGCGGCATAAAGTGGCGGAACATGGACAGCTTCACGCGAAACAAGAATATAAAATTCATCCGGATCAAGAATAAGGGAATGGGAACCGCGATCATAGATTGGCTCCCAGAAGTCGAGTGCATCGGCAACAGCAGGCTTGTCAACATCTATGACACTTGTGTGATGTTTGCCGCGATAGCCGACAAGACCATTATCATTACCCGTCAAATCTATCGAAAGTCCGACACCACTCGAGGTGATATTCGCCCTGTCATCGGAAACCAGCATTTCTTTTTTATGAAGGGCAAGAAGCTCGCTTTCATCAAGTTGACTTTTTCCTTTGCGGAAGCGGATTTGCGAAAGTCGTGAACCGGTGCGCACAATCACAGGGAATGTGCGTGGGGAAATTTCCAGAAAAAGCTTGCCATGATAGCCACTTGTCACTTTGTCGAATTCCTGGGCATGGTCGGTAATGATGCGGGTAAAAATATCAAGTCGTCCTGTCGAGCTTTTCGGATTGGCGGAAGCGGAAAGTTCATCGCCAAGGGCCAATGTTTCAAGCAGCGGTACAATATAGACGCAGCCGGTTTCAAGAACAGCACCTTTCGCCAGATCAAACTCGTGAAGTTTGAATTGTTCGAGTTTGTCGCTGACCTGTCTTCCGGGGCCGGGTAAAAAAGAAGCGCGGACACGATAGGCCTTTTTGCCAAGTCTCAAATCAAGACTGGCAGGTTGTATCTGGTCGGTGTCTAATGGGCGGTCAGATTGAACAATTCCATTCTCGAATAATGCGTGGATATCGCTGTCTGCTAAAATGCCGCTTAAACGTGTCATGATGACTACCTTTTATTATTTCTCTTTATCTCTTTAGCCTGTTCACGGATTGACGCAAGCTGTTGAAGGGAATAAGGAAGATTTATCCCGTGGTGATTTGGCCGGCCGGCTTGCAGCCACGCTAGGGTTTTGTGAAATATAAATGCGTTCGGATGGCAAGGTAAAGTCTTCGGTTGCAATTTCATAACCCGACTATGAAATGCTAAAAGGCCGTGAGATCAAGCGGTTTTTTGGCATCTTTTTTCTTCGATCTTTACCATGACGGCAAAGGTTTTTTGATGAAAGCAGGTGACTTATGACACTT
>NZ_CALYQK010000057.1 GCF_945285465.1 uncultured Bartonella sp.
GCGTGACGGACTTTTGATGGTGGATTATTCAAAACTCGGCTTTGAAATGGAAAGGATCGGATGATGAATATCCTCGACCTTCTTATTCCGAATAGGCAGGCTCAACAAACGGCCGTGCCAGATGAAGCGGTGTTGAACCATGAGCAACTAGCCGCAATACGTAAAACATCGCCTGACCAAGCTGTCGTTCCTGCAATTCAGGATAACAATAAACTTTTATCTGTTGCTTTGGGACGTGATGAAGCGAACAAAGAACCATACGGAAACAAGCTGCTCAACACCATCTACGATGCATCTAATCAGGTTTCGCCACAACCTGTAGCGATGCAACAACAGCAAGAAAAAAGCGGGTGGCAAAAGTTTCGCGACAGTCCGTTCTGGGACAATCTTGCCAATGTTGCAAGCGGATGGGCGGCTGGACGAACTTTTGACGAAAGCTTAGGCCTCGGTGGATATTATGCACAGCAAGGCATTCAAGCCCGAAAATTGGAAGACCAAGCAAACAATTGGTTACAATCAAAAGGTTTCAGTGCTGACGACGCAAAGACAATTGCGGCCAATAAACCCGCATTAAATGCTATATTGTCAAACGCATATAAGGCAAATGACCCGCTTAAGCAGCTGCAAGCCAAAAAGCTGGGGATGGAAATTGAACAGATGCAGCACCCATCCGCCAAGAATGACTTAATGACGGTGGGTAAGAACCTTTATAACGCAAAAACAGGTGAATGGATTAGCAACCCTTCAGCGCAGGACGAACAACAAAATGAATATGGCTTGAACCCGCAATATGGGCAAGATCAGAATGGTAATCCGGTTTTGTTGCAAATCGGCAAAAATGGAGAAGCAGTTCAGACAAAGCTGCCGGACGGGGTTACTCTTTCCAAAGCTCCGCTAAAAGTTGATGCAGGAACCGCCACGGTACTCATTGACCCAATCACACGACAGCCTATCACTACAATTGCAAAAGACATTGTTGGACAAAAATCCAGTGAAGCTCAAGGAAAAGCACAGGGCGAAGCGATTGCAAGCGCTCCAGCAAGCATAGAAAGAAGTAAGACACTCATCGACAACATCGACGCACTAATATCTAATGATGGATTGGACGGTGTAGTTGGTCCAATTGCGCAGCATATACCCCCTGAAATTTTAGGGGGCAAGAAACGCGATGCACTCGCGCGTATTGACCAGATTAAAGGCGGTGTTTTCCTCAATGCGTATAATTTGCTGCGTGGTGGTGGCGCAATCACCGAAGTCGAAGGGCAAAAAGCAGAACAAGCTTTTGCCCGCCTCAATCGTGCACAAGACCCCAAAGATTTTAGAGCTGCACTCATGGATTTAAAATCTATCATCAAAACAGGCATGGAACGGCAACAATCTTTGCTTGGGGGGAACAAACAAGTCTCAAATAAGGAAATAGGGACACCTCCCGAAGGCGTTACCGCTGATGAGTGGGAAGAAGCAACACCGAAGGAGCGTAAATTATGGAAATGACAATCGAGCAACAGCGTGCTCTAGCTTTGGCAAGAGCCAGATTACGGCTAGAAGAAGAAGAAAAAGCCAAGGCCGGAGAGAATGCAGGTGAACCGCAACAGCAAACTCCTTTAGCCGAAGCACAGCAACAGCCAGACATGCAGCTTGTCGGCACGCAACCACTTGATACGAGCAGTCAAGACCATTCGGGGCAATATTACGTCTTTCAATCAAAGACGGGACAAAAACACAGAGTTCAAGCAGAGTCGCCAGAGCAAGCCTATCAGACTTTAGCGAAGTTTCCTGCTCCTGCAAAAGATGAAAATCAGAAAGCCGAGAATACATCGAAATTGAATGACTTTCTCCGAGGACTGTCTGACGGGGTCAATTTTGGATTTTCAAAAAATATCTGGGGTGGAGAAGTTGGACTAGCGACCGCGCTCAAAGCTATGTGGCCGAGGTCCGATACAAAATTCAGCGATATTCCGGAAGCTTATGCCAAAGCACGAGATGATTATGGTAAATGGGATAATGCTGCAAAAGAGAGAAGCCCTTATTTATACGGAACCGGACAATTTGGTGGTGTTGTCGGTTCTGCAATTTTGCCCGGTGCTAGTGGCCTTTCACTTGCCGGTCGCGGGACTTCGGCTGGAAGAGCTTTGGCCGCATCGGCGGGTGGTGGCGCGAAAGCACAAGCGGCGGCTGGTTTCCTTGGTGGTGCGGCCGCAACAGCACCGGAAATGGCTGGTTTATCCGCTTTATATGCAGTCGGTCACGGTCAAGACCCCAAAAAGGCAGCGATTGATGGTGCCATAGCTGGCCCCCTGTTTTATGGGGCTGGCTCGGCTGTAGGGCCCGCTCTATCAAAGGCAGCTGGCATTTTTAATAAAAAACCGGTAATTCCAACGCTTGAAGCAGTGAAAGATCGCGCGTCTCAACTTTATAAGATAGCCGATGACGCGGGCGTTATTTATACGCCGCAAGCAACGCGTTCAATTTTGGAAAATGCAAAAAGAAATCTTTACGAGCGAGCTTATGAACCGCAACTGCAGCCACGTGTCGGACCAGTGTTAAACAGGCTGGAACAAGCAGCAGAAACAAACAACACGCTCAAGGGAATGGAGCAATTGCGCAAAATTGCTGGAAATGCGATGGAAGGAGCAAATCCATCTGAAAAGGCAATGCTGTCCAATATTGTTAGGCAAATTGATGATCGCGTTATAAATCCTGTTGCGGGGGATGTAATAGGTCAATCACAACAAGCCACTAATGCCTTAACGGAAGCCCGTAAACTTTGGGCACAATCAAGCAAAGCCCAGGATGTTGAAAAGGCTATTTCGAGTGCTGACTTACGTGCAGCCAGTACGGGTTCAGGCGGCAATGTGGATAATGCTGTTCGGCAAAATTTACGCCGTATTTTGGAAAAAAGAAGTGGCTGGACACCTGACGAAAGGGCTGCCCTTGAAACTGCTGTAAGAGGCAGCAGTATGCAAAATGTGCTAAGATTGGTTGGTAAAGCCTCGCCTCAAGGTAACGCATTGGCTTCTTTTGCTGGCGTTGGCGGTACTATGGTCAATCCTTATCTGGGTGTTTTCCCCCTTGCAGGGACCGCGGCAAAATCAGCGGCGGACAGAATGACAGCTAAAAATACGCAAAAATTAATGGATATCATATTAGGCGGCGGCAACAAAAGTGCAATCAAAAAGGCACCAAACCGTTTACAACAAGCACTTGAAAATTGGGATTCAAGTCTACGTTTTGGTGTAGGATTATCAGGAGCTACAGCAGTTGATCGAAAATAATTTCGCGATGGCTAATTAGTTTTGAAATTTAATTTCAACTAATTCCACTTCGATTTTATATCCATTTGAAAAAGCATTATTGCCATTGCTTGACGGCTGCTTGCCTAAAGTTGAGGTCACCCACTCGCTAGCATGATCGGAGTTGTCCACGATAGGGTCATCTTTCCACCAATTCGGTTTTTTCTGTTGTTCATCAAGCGGTATAGCCTTATCCAACCAATTCGTTTTTTTCGGTTGTGTTTCAGCCAAAGGATACTTATCCCACCAATTCGTTTTTTTCGGTTGTGTTTTATCCAAAGGAGCCTGTTCCCACCAATTGGCCTGTTCGTTCTTCTGGGGGGCAGGAGTTTGCTGTTGCGGCACATTAAAATGTTTGCATATATATGAGGAAGTATGAGGAGGGAAAATCTTATCAGTGAGATAATTAGCGTAATCTATTGTGTCACTGTGCCCATCTCTTTTTAAAATGAGTTTGAATTTAGTTTTAACAATATCTTTATCGGTTCCATTATTGATTTTGACCAGGACAGGATATTGTTCATTGCAAAGAGGAGAGCCATATTCGATCGACGCAGTGACATTTGCTCTTTCTTCAGCTATTTTCGTTTCTTGGCGATAATCAGAATAACGAATATAAGAAAAATAAACTAAAAAAATAACACCGGCAGTGACCGTTAAAAAAAGCACAAGTCGCGGGAAAGTAAAAAGAAATCCGACAAATATAATAGCTGCAGCAATCCAGACCATATAAACTCTTCCCTAGTTTGTTATCCTTTTGAAGATAGCCAATTGCTTAAAATGCGTCTGATCGCTTCTGGACGAGTTTCGTTGTCCACAACAGCTGCATCTAGCAAAGCCAGCAAATCAGGCTGTAAGCGCACCTGAATTTGTGTACCTTTACCTGTTGGTTTTCGGCCTCTTTTTTTCTTTTTTTCCATAGATTTATTTGTCATTGGTTTCATGGTACCAGAATAAAAACACTTGTGCAAGACGTTACCAGCACTGCTTTTACCTGAAAGCCTGCCATTGTGGCGGGCTTTTTTATTGGAGCTAAGTCAACAAGATGAGTTTTTCGCCTCAAGTTTTACGAGCAATCAATCAAGCAGCTACCCGATATGGTATTGAACCAGAAACGCTTATTCAAATTGCCAAGATTGAAAGCGGCGGCAATCCAAACGCGCGAAATCCCAACCCAAATTCATCCGCCGGTGGACTTTTTCAATTTGTCGATAGCACGGCTAGCCGATATGGCTTGCAAAACAAATATGACCCCTATCAAGCTTCCGATGCGGCGGCACGGTTGACAAGAGACAACGCAAATATTCTCGCCAAAGGTCTTGGCCGAATGCCTACTGCCAGTGAACTCTACCTAGCACACCAGCAGGGTCCACAAGGCGCAATTAATTTACTTAAAAATCCAGATGCAAAAGCGTCCGATATTGTTGGAACTAGTGCTGTCACATCGAACGGAGGATATCAGAATATGACATCAGCAAACTTTGCTAATATGTGGGCCAATCGCATGGTGAATAATAATCAACAGCCAGTTTTAGGTTCACTCGCACCAATGGGGCAGCTTTCTGCTCAACCCGAGCAAAATCCACAACCCAATCTTGTTGACGCTTATAATCAGTTCAAAGCAGGTGACACTAAGACAGGTCTCACAACAGCAGGTAACGCACTATCAAACGCATTTACTGCACTTGGCGGGCAACCCGCTCCAGAAATTCGACCGATGCAACTTGCCCCTGTGCAAGGCCCGTCAGCGGAACAATCGACAGCCCTTGCCAAGCTTCTCGAAACGATGAAACCGAAATTCAACAGCAGAGGCACATTATGAGTTCGATTTACGACTGGTCATTTTCGGCAGCAAGCAATGCCAACGCCGACAATATTATCAACTGGACAGAAGGCCAGCCGCCAAGCACGGTCAATAATTCCGCCCGCTCGATGATGCAGCGTGTGCGTGAATATATAGCCGATCTTGGGGGGGATGTCATTGTTGACGGACAACCCTCTTCCATCCGCATCACGGCAAAAGCCCCTGTCACAGCTTACGTCAATGGCATAACCATCCGTTTTCGTGCCCTTTACAGCAACGGTGGTGCCAGCACTTTATGCGTCAACAATATGGAATATAAGCCGCTTTTCAAAGCCAGCTATAACGGGGTGACGCCACTGGCAGCCGGCGACATTCAAGCCGGCGGAATTTATGAAACCGTCTATCATCAAGCTTTGAACAATGGCAGTGGCGGCTGGTTCTTGTCAGCTCCAACACCGCCGCAATCCATACCTTCCGGCACAATTGCGATGTTTGCAGCACCAACAGCACCTTCAGGCTGGATACAATGTGACGGACGTTGGTTATCAAGAGCCCAATATCCGGCACTTTTTGCCGCAATCGGCGAATGGTGGGGCAAAGGTGACGGCCAAACTACTTTCAACGTGCCGGATTTGCGCGGCCAATTTCTGCGTGGTTGGGACGCCGGAAAAGGTGTGGATGCCAACCGCTCGTTTGCCTCTTGGCAGGATAGCCAGAATAAATGGCACAGCCATTCCGGCTCAACTTCCGAAAATGGCGAGCACAATCACACTTATGGAAAATGGATTAGCCAAGGCAGCGGACCAGACGGTAAAAATAGCTGGAACTGGTTTGCCGAAATAAATGGTTACACATCAACGGCCGGTCGCCACAGCCATAATTTTACGACAAATGGCGATGGCGGCAATGAAGCACGCCCTGTCAATCTGGCAATCCAATATATTATCAAGGCTTGAAAAATGGACGAACAACCTTTTGCAATTTCGGGGGTCACGGCTCCGGAAAAAATCCGTGTGCTTATTTATGCCAACAACCATATGGCGCATGTGCCGCTTTCCGCGCTCATTGCGCCACTCCAACAAAAAATTGACGAAATAGAAAAACGTCTCGATAAAACGGGGGCTTAAATGGCTGTACCATACCATACACATACCTTTGAAATACCGATTGCCACAAAGCAGGATATGGCAGCGCGCGCGGCAAATGACAAAGTGGTTACGCCTTCGGTTCTCGGCACTGCCGCAACCGCCGATGTCAGCCAATTTGCCACTGCCGGACAGGGCAAAAAGGCCGACAGCGCAGTGCAGCCCGAAAGCCTCAAAAGTCTTGCCTATAAAGACAAAATCACTGTTGACGAGATCAGCACCAATGGTGTGCCATCCTCCACCACATTTTTGTCGGGTGATGGCTGGCAAAATCTCACCGGCGGCGGCGATATGTTAGCGAGCCTCTATGACCCGTCGCAAAAACAAGGCGATGCCTTTGATATGGCCAATATGAAGGAGGCGGACAACGCCAAAATTCTGACAGCCGCCGAGCGTGATAAGCTGGAAAAACTAAAAGCGGAATTAACGGCAGCGGACATTGCAGAAACCGACAAAGCCAAAATTCTGACAGCCGACGAGCGCAAGCTGCTGGCCAATTTCAAAGATCAGGTGCTTGACCAGATGGTCGATGGCTCGATTATCATGTGTCCTTTTGCCAAACCGGCATACCGGATGATTATTGCCAATGGCGCGTTGTTGAGACGGAAGGATTATTCCCTTTTATGGAGCGTCGTGTCGCAGTTGGGCACAGTTTCGGAAAAAGACTGGCTAAATGGGCAATGGGGTGCCTATTCGGTTGGCGACGGCTCAACTACTTTCCGCATTCCCAATCTTTCCGGCGAATTTCCTCGCTTTCTCGACACGATCGGAAGCGTCGATAAAAGTCGCAAAGCCGGTTCGGCGCAAGGCGATGCCATTAGAAATATTACCGGAACGTTTGGTGAACCACCATGGAAGGAAGCTACTATTTATGAATGGTCGACTGGCGCAGGAGTGTTTAGAGGGCTGCGTTTTACAAAACTGGTGCGAGATCTAAGCACTATTAGAGCGCTAAATACGGAGCAAGAGATTTTCCCAATTGGCTATGATTTCGACGCGTCGCGTCAAGTCCCGACGGCGAATGAAAACCGCCCGCACAACATTGCTCTTCTCCCCTGCATTCGCTACTAAAAGGCCGCAAAATGGACAATACTCAGCAAATTTACACTTACAAACCAGAAACACGTGAATTTTCCGGACGGACGTTCAAAACCCCCTCGCCAGCCAATATAGACGACTGGCTTATGCCAGCCTTTACCACCGAAACGCCGCCCCCTGAAACAAAAGAGCATGAAGTGGCAATCTGGAATGGCGAAAAATGGACTATTCAACCGGATTATCGCGGGCAAACATGGTATGATAAAAATGGCAACGGTGTTTTAATCAAAGACATAGGTGTCCCAGCATCCGGATTAACCACAACAAAACCGGAAACAACGTCACGCGCTCCTGCATTTCCGCCATTAACGGCTCGCCAGTTCTGGCAGGCCGCCCTTGTGATTGGTGTCAAGGAAGAAGACCTTGTCAATGGCGTTGCCGACGAAAAAAGCCCGTTTTATGTGGCCGACAAGGAGGAGCGCGAAAGCGTGTTGATCGACATTACCAAAGCTACAACTTTTTCTTATGATTTTCCACTTTTGAAAAAAATTGTCGAAGTCGCCAAAATGCCGAAAGACCAATTCGACACTTTGTGGCAATGGGCGGCCAACATGCAATAGGCAACTTTTTTGATTTCAGTTGAACGTAAAACCTATCTGGTTTTGTTACCAAACGAAGCCGGATTTAATTATGCAGCAGCCCGGTTGAACTTAAGATATCACATTATCTTTTCGGGCTGTTTTTTAAAGAATAGGGATCAAACAGAACGATATCAAACGCTGATAAAAAACAAGGCCATCGAACACCCCGACAATCCACACTGAACAAAAACGATAATAAACTATATGAGGGTCACCACCCGTCAATCACCGAAGAACATGACAATAACCGCAATGCATATAGCCGAGAAAACGGTTTATGCACGTTGGTCATAGCGTGTTGTTCAGCAGCGCCGGTCTTTAAGCCCGGCAAACAGATTTTTGTTTCCGGAAAGCTGCCGATAGGTTTGGCTGTTGAAAGGGATTGGTGCGGAGTCTCGCCTTGCCTGGCGGAATGCTGTCCGTAATCTTTCTGATATGCAAGACCCACCTAAACCGGTCGGCATCTGAACCCCGCCCGGCGATAGGTTCTCTAACATCTACTGTTGCCGGTAACAGGAGAGCAGCCTCCTTATCGTCATGCATCCAGCTTTCTGACTGTAACAGATCAACAAGATTGGTTGTTTAGTTGAAGACCATATGCAATTTGAAGTACAAGCCGCCTTTTGTGTGGCCGATACAACGGAAAACATCGTTTTTTAAAAAGGTTGATGGTCGTGCACTGTGCCATAAGATGTTTCGTTTCGATCATCATGCGTTGAGGTCTTGCCCCCTGTACATCTAGGCCGGAAAAGATACCATCAAATTGGCTTAAACCTGCTCCAGCGGATAAAGCGATCGTAGGGTACTTGATGCGAACTGCAGCCTGCAGGCTTATCGTCGTCCCGGCAAGGCTAGTTTGTTGGGGCACTAATGGCACTGCAGATAGGCCGGCCATCGACATCCGTTCGCCCGTGCGACAATGGAAAACAGGGCGATACGCGCGTCATTCGATCTTTACTCATCAAACACAAATCACTCATTGGTCAATTCTTCATAAAACCAATGACACATTATTCAATCAGACAGAAAATGCACGAATAATTTAATGGGCGGCGAGCCCGGGTTTAAGTTATTTTATTTTCAAAAAATATTTTTAAACACAGACTATTTTTTTATTTTTATAAAACCGTATTTTTATAATTTGTGCCTATTGCCTATATTTTCACTTCGCTGCTATTGACGCACTCCATATTGCACTATAGAGAATACAGCTTCTAATGTTTCCTTTTTCGGATGATGTTCTTTTGGTAGAAATATAATTTATCTCATTGTTGAAAGTAGCCGAGGATTGAACAATGCTTTCCGGATTGTATGATTGCGTAGAGGATTTTTTTAACGAAAAATTTCACGTATTTTTAGAAAAAATAATTATTTTTTCTAAAAATAATTACCTTTTTTTCTGTCTTCTCTTCGCATTATTATGGTTGACATATTTACTTTATCCGGGAGCGGTTGGTTATGATTCATTTGCAATGTATAAAGATGCATATTATAATCAAATAGGTAATTGGCACAGTGCCTTACTGTCAAGATTTTGGCAATTTATACTGTTTTTTACTGAATTTCGTGGTATATATCTATTTATTCAACTAGGTTGTGTTTTTGTCGGTTTATATCTAATAGGTAAAAATATATCCAAAGGAATACTGACCGGCATTATTTGTGTCTTGATATTATTTATTCCTCCCGTTTTCTGTTATCTGTTTGTTGTAATAAAAGATACATATTTGGCAGCTTTTGTATTTTTAATCGCCGCCTTAATGCTCGATTATGCCCTTTCAGGCAAGAAGAAATCGCCTGCATTTTATATTTTTTGTACGATTGTTCTGGTCTTTTGTTTTTATATCCGGTTAAATGGCTGCTTTGTTGCAATTCCGCTTATCGTCGCGCTTTTGATAGGCTGGAAAACTCCGATGATTTATCGCTATATCCTATGTCTTGTTGTTGCGGGGATAGTTATGGCGACATCGTCATTTGTCGATATCAAATTATTAAAAGTCCGTGATGACGCACCGGATTTTTCATTGATGCTTTTCGATATAATCGGAACCGCAAAAAATTCGGGTCAGTCAACATTACCTGACATTCCGGAAGTGCCTGATCAAATGGCAATTATTAACTACTGCTACACGCCTTCGTGTTGGGATGCAGTTTCTTATTGGGCCACTGAAGATCATTGCAAGGCAATAGCGAAATATTATTTTGATAGAAAAGGTCAAGGAAGAGAAATTTTTAATAAAGCAAGAAAAGAATTGCAGAAAGCATGGATTACTGCGATTGTAGAGCATCCCTTTGCTTATTTTAAACACCGCCTAAGCCATTTTAACCGCTTTATAAATTATCAGGGACACCGTCGTGCTTTTATTCCCCTTTATATTACACACCTCGGATTTGTAGATTATTATGAAAAAGTAGGCCCACTGACCGAAGAGAAAATACCACCTAAAATCTGGACCAAGTTTATGCAAATGGATTTGGAACATCAACTCTGGTTTTATCCTTATGTGAGCTTGCTCATTTTGTTGTTTTTCTATCTGTCAACGTTGCGCACAAGCGATGAGTTCAATCGCACTTTAAATGTAGTGTCATTTTCGGGGCTGACGTATCTTTTCGGCTACCTATTTGTCGGAGTTTCGTCTAATTTCCGCTATTCTTATCCGAGTTTTATGCTGAGCATCTTGTGCATTCTTGCCGCCTTTGCCTATTATCGCCAAAAAAGAGAAATCTTCGGAACAAAGAAAACAAGAATTATCGCCGCTTCAGTCACTATTCCTTTATTTTTGGTCGGTATTATTTTATAAACCGGCTAAAAGTTCAAATTTCTGGTGTCTGATATTAGTTGGAAAAATAACCATGGAAAAGTGCTCAGTTGCGGTTGTCATTCCTTGTTATAACGAGGAAATCACGGTCAAATCTGTTATTGAAGATGCAAGACGCTATATAAAAAAAGCTAATATTTACGTCTATGACAATAATTCTTCAGACAACACCGTCAAAATCGCCGAACAAGCGGGAGCAATTGTCCGTCATGAAAATCGGCAAGGCAAAGGCAATGTCATTCGTCGGGCATTCAGAGACCTTGATGAAGATGTTATTTTGATTGTCGATGGTGACTCGACCTATGATTTATCCATTGCACAGAACGCACTTGACAGGTTTGTCGTAGAAAAGCTGGATTATATGAATATCAGCCGTATCTCCGAGATTAAGGAATCCTATCCCTTCGGACACCGTTTCGGAAACAAAGCATTAAGCGGAGCAATCCGGTTCATTTTTGGTCGGCAAATTACCGATATGTTGTCCGGGTACAAGATTTTTTCACGTAAATTTGTCAAATCCTTTCCAATTTCGTCTAACGGCTTTGAAATCGAGACAGAAGTCACCGTTCACGCGCTGGAGATGAATGTTGCTATTGACGAAATTGAAGCTCCTTATGGAGAACGTCCGGAAGGTTCGGAAAGTAAACTTTCAACAATTAAAGACGGATTTTTGGTTGGTATGGCAATTATCCGGCTCGTTCAGTTGGAAAGACCGTTTATGTTTTATTCCATAATTGCGGCTTTGTTCTGGGCTTTTTCTCTTGCCTTCGGGATTCCGGTCATTTCAGAATTTACTAAAACTGGTTTGGTGCCACGCTTGCCAACAGCCATTTTAGCTGGTTTTCTTGGCCTCATTGGAACAATGAGCTTTATGGTCGCGCTCATTCTTGATCTCGTCAGGAAGACACGTGGAGATATCAAAAAACTTGCTTATCTTGCACAAAAATAACCGGCCATATTGGGGCAGGACTAATCTTGCAGCTTCGGATTAAATAATGGCGACTTTCATCCCGGTCCAGATATCTAATTTTTCATACTTTAAATAGCTGTTGACGGTCGTTGAGAAATCATCCGGTTTTATTGCCGGAAAATCCGGATTTTCAACATTTTATTTTCAAAATTTCGGCCTCGCTCAAGCGGGGCTTTTTTATTGCCTCGATTTATCCCTTTGAAAGGAA
>NZ_CALYQK010000058.1 GCF_945285465.1 uncultured Bartonella sp.
CATCGACCGCAACTTCGCTTGCCTTTTCATGGTATTGCAGTAGCTCCAGACTTTCTTCAATAGCGGATGATGCAGAAAGATGAACAGGACTGTTAACAAGAAAGAGGTCGCGAATAACTTCGTCGGGCGAGTTGTCAAGCCGCAATGGATTGTCTTCTATGGCGTGAAGACGGGTTTCAGCAAGATGGCTCTTATCAGACAGTTCTCGCTGATGAGCTTCCATTAAGCCTACGACTGTGGCTTTGATTGCTTCACCTATATCGCTCGTCAATCGATTAGCTTTTGGTACTGACATTTTTTGGATGGGCAATCCGAGTGCGATACATAATGGCCGTAAAAGTACGTGGTCAATGAGTTCAACATCCTCATCTTCGTCAAGCTCGACATCATCAAGGTACCGGTCGCGAATAGCAACATCACGGATTTCATTACTGCGCACATCAGACGCAGCACGTGCGTTGTTGGCGATATTTTCTAAATAAGAATCCATTTCGTTGTCAGAAATTTCCGGATCCTTTTTTGAATCCGCCGTTTGTTTTTTTGTTTTGACTTTGGAGGCCTTTATTTTCGGTATGTCCATGTAAGCAGAACCCGGTTGAAGATCATCAGGGATATCAATTGTAGTTTCTTCATCTGGGGCAACATTGATAATATCTCCCAATTTGCTTTTCATCTCATCTCTCTCCGCCGTTCTTTCGTTTTCAATCAGCCGTAATGGATCAACTTCGTTGTTCGATCGGCTTTCCCACGAGTTTTCAATCAGATTTATTGGATCGACTTCTTTTTCTCGTTTGGCTGTCTCTCGTATATTGAGTTTCCCAGGTCGTTGCAGCGCTTCGCTTTCAAAGAAGTTTTGAGCAGTGACATTTTCAACGTAATTGCGGTCAACCAGCGATGCGATCGATATAAACCGTTTAGACCATCTCTCTCCGCGTTTTTCTAAAGTATCCATGTCATCAGACGAGAGGTCTACAAACGCAGTAATTTCAAATTTGCCGATTTTGATCATATCGCCATCTGTGATTTGTACTTTTTCTCCGACTGGAATGGACGATCTGGATCGGTTGACATGGAGGCCATTTTTTATAGGGGTTTTAAAACAAAATTGATTGTCAACAACCTTGACCAGTACATGGGTTTGTGCAATTGTTCCTTCACGATCAAAAAGCTGCCAGGTGCTGTCTTCTGTCGTGCCTATCGTTCCACTATTTTCGTCGAAATCTTTGATAGCGCTGTACCCGCCACTGAGATCATCGGTGTTGTTGATCACTAAACGTAAGTGCATTTTAACTCCTTACTTTAATGATAACATCACGTATCTGCTGGGTTCTGCTATTGCCTAAAAAAGGACGACCAGCCAAGCCGACAAGGACACGACTTGTCGAGTGTAATAGGATAGGCCTGAAGCGGTTTTAAACAGAGTTTTAGGTCATAGCCAAGTTGGTCACGGAACATAAACTCGACGAGACCACGCAGACTTTTGAAGTCGCGACCATGCGGCAGAAAATCCTGAAAACGCGAAAAATCGAGATTGCGGATTACAATCCGGATTTTTCCCTGTATATCAGGCGCATTTTCCCAAAGAACGGTATTGTGACCAAGTATCGAGTTTTTTTACCAAGGCGAATACGTTGGCTGTCTGAAATTTTCACTTTTCTTTTTGTCCATTCTTCAATATTGACAACGTCAAGATTGAAAGCTCGAGCTATAACAGAAGAGAAGAGTGCTGGAGACCGATTACGCGTTGACAATAGTCCTGCGAAGCATAAAAGGCGGGGCCAGTAGACATTAGTAAAACTTCTGGATTCTGGATTTCCCAAGCCGAACATTGAAAAATCCATGAAGAAAACTTATCTGTACCTTGTGGCCGATATCTTCTTGAATAACGTGGTTTGCGCCATGCACGATAAAGAAGGCCAATTAAACGATTATGGAAAAAATCGAAAAAATCTTTCGTTGTCGAGTCGTCCTGATCGTATTGGGCTATCTGTTCGGCAAAATAGGAAGGCAATACTGTGCCCGAGCCATGAAGCCCCATGAATGTAACTTCAACATTATAACGTGGCGATTTACGTCTTTGCGCCGGAGGGAGTTCCTTGACTCTGGCAACATCCGATGTTGGAAAGCTCAAGCCGGCGTCGACCGAGAATAATATTTTTTCGTCCGCAGCTAATTCATGAGTTCCAACTTCTTTTCCCTCATCAAGGACATCCTCCATAAGTTCAATCAACTCGAAAGCAGAAAATTGTCGAGCATTGGCACAGAGAAAGCCGCTTAGATCAGCGGCTGACGTCCGATCTTCGCTGGCCATTGGTAAACCTCCCCATTTTCCATTCCGCGAACTTCAAGTTCGTGAAAAGAATTTACAGTTGCATAAAGCGTGAAAAATTCGGCAAGAATTGCCGCAAATAAATACATTTCTCCTTCGGTTTGAAATGCACTTTCATTCGTTTTCATGATCGATTTTAAACCACGTATGGGTAATCCTTTGAAAAGGATATCAAGTGGTAAGGTTTTTAACCCGACAATGCCTCCTATGCGTTGTTTTGCCGCTCGCTCGGCTTGTCTGTTTGTTAAACTTTGGTAATCATAGATTGAAAGCTTGGCCGCTAGCGCATCATGGCTTAACAATGACATATAATTCAGCGAGAGGTTGGAAATCAGATTCCAGTTCAATGTACCATCAAGAGGAGGATAAACAGGTTCGGTAGGGCGCGTAATGTTACTGTATTCGACAAATACAGGAGCTGTTTCGGAACGAATACAAATATCGCCGATAGCAGGTTCTTGGCAGAGATCACGGTTAAAACAAGTTATATCAATCGAAATTATTTCTTCATTTGGAACAGCCGGTTCGGCATTATGTAAAATAAATGAAACATCATAATCAAACCCTTTATGAAGCAACGATTTTTGCGCGCGGCTATAGAAAAAAATTTGTTCGCCAATTTGGTCAGCACCAATTTCATGGTTAAATGATTCAAATGACGGATAATCACGTTCAACCGGAAATTTTTCACGGCTATCAGAAGCATGCTGGCCTTTCACACCACCAATAGAAAAAATCTCGATATGGTCTGTGTCAAATCCGAGAGGGCGTATACGATAGCTATTTTTGGTATGAGTGATAATAAGAGGTTCGGCATCCGTCTCGAATAGGTTTACAGCTGGCATGCAATGAAGCCTGATACTATCCGTCTTTAGCCTCACTCCAGCAGGAATAGCGCGCTCGAATTCGAGTTCTAAAGAAAATTCAGTTTCATCGTGTGCGTTAAAAAGATTAGTTAGATGCAAGAAATCATAACCATAGAATTTATCGGGAAACACAAAATATTCTTGTGATAATCTATGTCCGGAAAAAGCCGCTGTTTGTTCAGGCAAAATGGCTTCTTCATTATCAAATCCAATTGGTTTAATATTATCCCATGGCACTTTGACAGTTTTCCATCAATATAAATTATGGATACACTCTTAAGATAACGACCGATCCATAAATATAAGGTTTGGCGAACTGCCATATCGCCGCTAAATGTCAAACGCAGGTCTGTCAAACCTATTTGGCTAAGTGGTAGTCCAGAAAGAGTATGAAAAAATATTTTAATCCGGGCACTGTCTCGTGATCTTTCTAAGTCGATATGATCTATTTCGAGTGGATAAATTGTGCAGTCCGCTATAGTATGAAAGACACATTGTTGATCCTGTACGGGATTTGAAAGAATAACTGTTCCTTTTGGCAATATTTGCCGCTCAGTTATAGATCTATCGACAGGTGTGAACTTCATCATCGTGGTGGATGGAAAGGCGCGGAGAAAATTCGGCCAGAGCAATTTGATGACAGAAATAGTAAACTCTGACATCTCATCATCAATTTTTTCACGCACACGGCTTGTCAAGAATGCAAAACCTTCGAGGATGCGTTCAACATCAGGATCGGTACTCGTATCCGCAAGATAGCGAGCCAATTTTGGGTTTAGATGCGCGAATTCACGGCCACTATCCCTCAAATAACTCAATTCGTCCTGAAACAGTTGGTTCATCTTCAAAGCCAGAATATTCGTTGTTCTATGTCCGGTGTCATGATCAAAACACCACGATTATCATTGCGGGAAAAAATGACCGTCCCGCATCGCTATATCTATCCGTATCTGCTCTTCTTCTGTCGATACGCTAAGATCGGCTGTGATTAAAAAATCGAGATCCATAGCAGAATGGACATCGGAGTTTGACTTGACTTCTATGTTTTTTAATCGCGGTTCAGCCACTTCGATACACCGGCGAATAGCCTCAATCAGATGGACAGAAACATCAAGCGAACTTACTGTGCTATGATTAAAATCAGGCATTCCGATTTCGACGTTGGAAACTGCACTACCGGCATGAATATTTAACGTCCGACTTAAATTTCGTTTGATGGAATTTAAAACCCCATCAATCGTAAAGCTGGAATTGGGAACCTCGATATCCTCGTCATCCATCATAAGCCGGTCAATGAGGCTTCCTGACGCGGCATGCATTTTTGAATCAAGAATATTGTTCTTGGTTCCATTTTTACGTGCTTTTGTGAGAGAGGGATAAATCTTCATTCTCAATCCATTATATCGGATACGACGGTCGTATCTTTCTTATCCAGTTTACCAACGAGAGATAGCTCAAAATTTGCTCCCATATATTTGAAATGAGGGCGAACTTTTAACACTACTTGGTACCAACCAGGGTCGCCCGCAACATCGCTGACATCTACGCTAGCAGCGCGCAAAGGACGTTTACTGCGTACATCTGAAGGCGGGTTTTCCTGATCGGCAACATATTGTTTGAGCCACATATTGAGCTCACGCTCCAAATCTTCGCGTTCTTTCCACGATCCGAGTTGTTCACGTTGGAGCACCTTGAGGTAATGGGCTAATCGGTTGACGATCATTATATAAGGAAGTTGGGTTCCAAGCTTGTAGTTTGTTTCTGCCATTTTACCCTCACGGGTATTAGGGAAGCGCTTTGGGAGTTGAATGCTATTTGCCGAAAAGAACGCAGCATTATCCGGTCCTTTACGCATCGTCAGAGCAATAAAGCCTTGCTCTGCCATTTCGAGTTCGCGACGATCGGTAATCAATACCTCGGTCGGAATTTTGGCATCAAGTTGTCCCATTGCTTCATAGATGTGGACAGGAAGATCATAGACCGCGCCGCCGCTTTGTGGGCCAATGATATTAGCGCAGAAACGGTATTTCGCAAAACTTTCGGCTAATCTTGTTGCAAACGCAAAAGCTGTATTTCCCCAAAGATAGTTTTCATGTTCGGAAGTAACGTCTTCCGTATAGACAAATGAACGCACAGGATTATCAACTGGATCATAAGGTTGACGGAGCAAAAACCTTGGACCTGTCAATCCTATATAGCGCGCATCTTCTGTCTCCCGTAAACTGTTCCATTTGCGAAAACGCGGGCTTTCATAAATGGATGAAAGTTCTTTTACCGAGGGCAGTTGTAAGTTGCTTTTTACGCCGTACATTTCTGGTGACGCACCTGCGATAAAGGGCGCATGAGCCATAGCACTGACCGAAGAAACATATTGCAGTAACTTCATATCAGGCGTCGACGGCCCAAATTCATAGTTGGCAATAATTGCTCCAACAGGCTCGCCGCCGAATTGGCCATGATGAGCCGAGTAAACATGTTTATAAAGCCCCGATTGCACGACTTCCGGTGCCTGATCAAAATCATCAAGAAGTTCGTCTTTTTTTATAGACAAAACATCAAATTTAATATTTTCACGGAAAATCCGTTCTTTCAACAACAAATTTCAAGCCCCGCCATGCAGCCTCTACTGCTTGAAATTGTTTGTCATGCAGAATCTGATTAACTTGCAAGCTGATTTTTCGATCAAGCTCCGCAATCATTCGATCAATGGTTTTTTTTATTAACCTTCTCATCCGGCTTTTTGTTTTTTAACAAATCGCCAATAAAAATTTCCAAACCAGTTTTGGCAACGCTATATTCTTCTTGCTCTTTTGTAAAAGCGGTTTTTTCAAGTAATGTATCAAGAATAGAAGGGGAGGCAACAATTTTCGAATGTTGAACGGATTCCTCTTTTGACTTAGCCGATGTCATGGCCGTTCTCCTTTGTCTTATACGATCATCTGTAAAAAGCGAATTAGTTAGTTTTTTCAGCCTTTTCGTAGGCTGCTAATTCCTTAACAATTTCATCTCTGAGTGACGGGTCTTCAATAATGCTCTGGATTGCGTGCCGAAATGACGGAATATTTCCTAATGGCCCTTTAAGAGCGTTAAAAACGTCACGAAGCTCCAGTAATTTTCGTGTTTCCGGAATTTGTTTGGCGACCGAGTCTGGAGAAAAGTCATCTAGTGAAGAAATCTTTAACTTTGCTTTTAACTCGTCATCCGTATTGCCGGTCAAGGTGTTTTGTACCGTTAAATTAAGAGAAATATTTTGCTCTTCCATGACTGAACTAAATGTATTCTTATCAACAGATAAAACTTTCCGTTCTTCAATAAGCGTTGGATCATCCCTGCCGGTGAAATCTCCGACAAACATCATACGCAAAGGAAGCTCCTTTTCCTCCTGTTGCCCGCCAGTTGCTGGTATATATTTAATATTGATACGCTCTTTGGGTGCAACCGCCCCTTCTCGAGATCCTTTTGTCATGGTTTTCTCCAGTTCAATGAGTGAAATATTGTCATATGTATGTATGAAATATTTGATATATTTTTTACTAAAAAATAACAAAAAAAGTATTTTTAAATTATTGGAAAATATATTATTAATATAATTCATTTTAATATTTTTACCCGCTATTATTAAGCAAAAGAAAATAAAAACCAATTATTAAAATATATAATTGTTATCATAGATGATAGAAATATGCACAGTAAGTTTATCGAATTATAAATCTAAAAATAAAACCTCACATTAACTATTTAATTAACCAAAAGTTAATTATAAAAAAACTTATTGGCAAACATAATTTTTCAAAAAATATTTGTGTTGTAATTTTTTCTATTTACGGTTCGTATTATTCTAAGTATAAAAATCAAATTTTCAAAAAAACAAAATTATATAAATATTTGATAAATAATTAGAAAACTAAAAATTTAAATCATTCAAAAAAGCTAAACTCAATTGGAAATAAAGAGATTGAATGTAATTATTTTGCAATTAATAACTGTTAATAACTAAATTAATCGATCAAGGTTTTCCACAAGGTGCATCATAAGGAAAGCGGTCGCTATCGTAATAACGACAATAGCGCGTTTTATCTTTGTTGCGTAAGTAGCCAATCAAGCCGCTTGTTGCAGCACCGGCTGCAGCACCCGCGTAGATAGCTTTTTCGTGATGGCCAAATAGCGCTCCGCCAGCGGCTCCAGCTAAGGCGCCACCAGTTGCCCATTTAGCTGTTCCAACTTCAGTTGCTGTGCAACCGGTGAGTATTAAACCGATTATTATTGAAAATATTATTAAAATAGAGAAATCAGACATTCGTAAAATCTCTTAACGTTTGTTTTATTGAAGATGATCATAAAATATGAAAATATTCAAATTTATTTTTTTAAAATAATATAAAATAGATACGAATAAAAATAAAATCATGCAGATATACATTATTATATTATTATTAAAACGAAAATTGTTTGAAAAAAAGTAATGGTTAGAAAACTAAAATATGTTGATTAATACGGTGACAGTAAAGCTACTGGCCGTGTTTTACAGTTCAAGGTAAAATTAGAAGGGTGGGAAATGAACGCCTCTAAAAACCGTTATTTTACCTTTTTTATATCCTTCATCTCGTCATCTGTATTGTGCTTCTTGGGTGCTGCCACAACCGTCGCATCAACAATCTGCCCGCCTATCGCTTGATAGCCGGCCCGATCAGGATATTTGTTAAGGTGCTCAAACGGCTTGGCGGTCAAACAGCTTGTTGATCGCTCCCACCTCAACAATCTGTCTGATCATCGGACAGATTGTACAACATGTGAAGCACGAGAATCTTGAACATCATCACCTCTGAAAGGGCGGGAGACCTCCTCTGGAACGATCTGAACGCTTGAGCGCCGTTTGCAAAGGCTTGTGAAAAAGAATCCGGTCAACAATACGGCAAGTTTTCCCGGCGGATTGCCCGCCTGGCCCGGCCTTTTATAACGATCCTCGACTTCAAAGAGCCCACGCTGACCAAACATCGAAGTCTCCAAATAAATAAAACGTTAAGAAAACTATTGAATCACGGTTTAACAAAATCCGGTAGATTTTTGAGGCGTCGAGAAGAGGAGAAAAAGGATATAAAAGCGGGCAAAAAATCATAAGACTGTCAGCATAAACCGGCAAAGCTGCGCCAGAAGGACATAAGATGCTTGCTGGACGGTGAAGTTTTCAAAAGAGATGGGGGACGAGAATGGCCTGACACACAAACATGATAATTCCATTTCCACTTTTGGCCTTAAAAACCATATTGCCGTCGGCAAACGCCATGGCACTATCCGCTTTTCTACCACAACAGCGGCAAGTGCCTAAGACGGGGCGCAAGCTTGGACATGTTTTGCGCCAACACAATACGGTCTCTTGAATGCGGACAAATACAGCCTATCGCTCAAAAGGCAATAAGACATGGCTTGCGGACAATGGTTTCTGCAACGATGTTCACCGTAAAAAAACAAAAGGATGAGCCGATGAGCAAGGCGCGCCCCCAAGAGTCAATCACCGCCGCTCGAAAGTGCATGAACCAGTTTGAGCACGTGTTTGCCCGCATCAAGGGCGGGCAGGACTACGCATCTAAAAGATCGGCATAAGCCGCGTCCATCTCGAGGTCGGTATGGACAACCTTGTCTATAACCTCATGCGGTTGCCTCTGGCATGAGGCAAAAGCTGCAAGGACGTGAGGCCTAACGCCCCATCTAAGGTATCCTCCCTTAAGACGAGAAAAAACCGCAACTCCAAAACCGACATGGAGCAGAAAAAAACCGCTACACACTGCTCCATAACGGACAGCTTCGCTCCAAATACCGGTTTCTAGAGGCGTCGAAATGGTTGAATGGCAAAAAAAACTAAAGATTGGTCACTGGCGGATCAATTGAAAAATATCAGTTAAATGGGCGTATCAAAACTAACTGCATTTATTAGAAATACCCTGTAATTATTAGAGGTATCCTGTAACGCTGGTAAAAGTTGTTTTAGAAAGAACCGGCTAAAGTTATTATAGAAAAAAACAGCTCCCGAAGGAGCTGTCTTATTTGGTGCAAATCTAGCTTGTTAACAGCCAGACCGCATTTTCTAATATATACTTTATATATAAAATGGACTTCAATTTATGTCAACAAGTTTTTTTAAACTTGCTTATTTATAGTTATTGAATAAAAATTTCTTGTTATTGCTTAATGGGAACCTGAATGACAAATCAAAGCTACTCTAATAAGCTTTTTGCTTTTGATATTGGCACCAATTCAATTGGCTGGGCTGTATTACAATTAAACGATGATCGAGAACCGGTACATATTGTTGACGCGGGGGCACGTATTTTTAGCGACGGGCGGGAAGCGCAAACGGGTGAACCTTTAGCTGTCAAGCGGCGCGCTCGGCATCGCGTATGCGCGATCGTTACAAGCGCCGTCGGCAGAGGACTTTATCAAAATTGATCGACTATGGTCTTTTGCCCGAAGACGAGAAAGCACGTGAAAAAATCATTCTCGAAACGAACGATCACACTGTTAGCTCAAGGGCGGACAAAACCGATCCTTATTCATTAAGGGCGCGTACACTCAATGAAAAATTACCTTTGGAGCATGTGGCCCGTGCACTTTTTCATCTCGGGCAGCGGCGCGGTTTCAAGTCGAACCGTAAAGCCGATCGCAAGAGTAATGAAAAGGGTCAAATTGCTGTTGGAATGGAGCAATTGGCTGGCTTGATGCATCAGGCTCACGCTCCGACATTGGGGGCTTATCTGGCTAAACGACGAGCTGATGGGCATGTCGTGCGCATTCGCGCCAATTCGGAAGCCTTTGCTGAAAAAGATTACGCATTTTATCCGGAACGGGCGATGCTTGAAGACGAGTTCAAAAAAATATGGCAAGCACAGGCACAGTTTTATCCGGAAATCCTTACAAACGAACGGGAAAAAGAGCTTTTTCATACTATTTTTTTTCAAAGACCGTTGAAAGAGCCAAAAGTGGGACTTTGCAGCTTGAGCGATGGCGAAACAAGACTTGTCAAAGCCCATCCGGTTTTTCAACTGTTCCGTCTTTATAAAGAAATCAATGAATTGGCGATAGTTCTTCCCGACTTGTCACAACGCAAATTGACCATGGACGAGCGCAATGCTCTTGTCACTTTGATGCGGCCGGTCAAAACCAAGTCCTTTGCTGCCTTGCGCAAAGCCTTGAAAATTCCGGCAGATCAGCGCTTTAATAAAGAGCAAAACACCAGAAAACAATTAACCGGTGACGAGGTTTATGCCGTTTTTGCCGATAAAGAGCTGTTCGGGGCAGAATGGCCTAAATTCTCACTAGAACAACAGTGGGAAATTATTGAGCATTTGCGCAATGAAGCAGACACAGAAAAACTTGAACAATGGTTGAAGAACAAGTTTCCAAAACTTTCCGACGAACAGTTGACTGAAATTATCAATGCCGATCTGCCGGAAGGTTACGGCCGCTTGGGGATAACGGCAACAGCCAATATTCTCGAACAACTGGAAAAGGCTGTTATCCCTGAATCCGAGGCGGCCCATCTTTGTGGCTATGACCATTCCTTGCAAAATCGCAATTGGCAGGGCGTGGATGAATTGCCACGCTATCAAGAGGTTTTGGAACGCCATGTTGTTCCCGGCAGTGGCGACAAAAATGATCCCTATGATATTTATAAAGGGCGGCTCACCAACCCGACGGTGCATATCGGCCTCAATCAATTACTCCGTTTAACCAACCGATTGTTAAAAGTTTATGGCAAGCCGCAGCAAATTGTTATCGAACTGGCGCGTGATCTGCCTTTGTCGCAAAAGGAAAAAACAAAAATAATAAATCCATTGAGGACAATATAAAAGCGACGTTAAGGCGTAACGAAAAACTTAAAGAAATCGGGCAAAAAGATAATGGCTATAACCGGAAATTGTTGAAACTTTGGGAAGAATTGGACGAAGATGAAAACAATAGAGTTTCGATTTATACTGGAACGCGCATAACACAGTCGATGCTTTTTTCGGATAAAGTGGAAATTGACCATATATTGCCTTTTTCACGCACCCTTGATGACAGCAATGCCAATAGGATTCTGTGTTTGACTTCTGAAAATAGATTTAAGGGTAATCATGCTCCCTCTGAGGTCACGCAATGGCGAAAGCACTATGACGAGATTATTGCACGGGCACAAAAATTACCAAAGAGCAAACAATGGCGCTTTGCCCCCGACGCAATGGATAAAATGGCAAAAAATCCCGATTTTCTCGCCCGCCGATTAACTGACACCCAATATCTGGCACGGCTTTCCCGGGAATATCTTGATTACCTTTACCCCGGTGAGGAAGCTGATGAGAACGGAGAATTGAAAAAAATATATCATGTGTGGTCTACTACAGGTAAAATAACGGAATTGTTGCGCCGTAATTGGAAGCTCAATTCGTTGTTACCTATTGATGAGCGCACAACTGGCGCGCAAAAATTGCGGCTCGGTTATCCGAAAAATCGTAGTGATCACCGCCATCACGCGATTGATGCGATTGTAATCGGTGTCACCAAACGTTCTCTATTGAAATCTATTACCGATGCAGCAAGCAGGCTA
>NZ_CALYQK010000059.1 GCF_945285465.1 uncultured Bartonella sp.
TCCAATGGGTTTATTACACTGTCCATTTATTACCATAGCTGGCAAGCCAGCATTGCCAATATAGGCAAATAAGCGTCGCGAAGAAAGGGGGGTTGTTTAACTTTTTGGCGCCCTATTTAAAAACATGGTCATTTTCAATCGATGATAACCGACGACTTGTTTTCTTCTCTGCCATAGGAGCCCGAGATTGATGAAAAATTATCTGGAACAAATAAAAAAATATGATGCTGCGCCCGATGAACAAGCGATAAAACGTTTAGAGCAGCGTCTGGCACTCGCATTAAACGACCAAGATTCTGCCAATGTTGCTGCAACCGATATTGAAGAATTGCAACGTGTCGAAAAATGGGCGCATGAAAAACTCGGCGTTGACGAGCAAAAGGCCAAAGCCGCAGTTAAAAAGGTTGCCGAGTTGTTAAAGTCTGAACGGATGAAAAATCGTGTGACATTTTATTATTTTGTTACAAAAGAGTTGGGGCTTTTGAATAAACTTTGATGCAAGATAATAACAAAAAATAACAACAAAAACATAAAAAGCCCCGTTTTGCAGGGCTTTTTAACGTTTCTTATTGACAATTAGTGTCAAGTGGCCAACACCATGTTACAAGTGCCGGTTTCAAGGGGCTTCTTCTTTGTTTTCACCATCATGGTGATGATTGTGGTGAATCTCGTGACCTCCCAAAACTTTGTGAAGCTGGTCGGTGTCAAGTTCGTTTTCCCAGCGGGCAACAACGATACAGGCAACAGCATTGCCAACAAGATTGGTCAGAGCGCGACATTCGGACATGAAACGATCAATACCCAAAATGATTGCCATACCGGCAACAGGAATAGCCGGTACCGCTCCGAGAGTGGCTGCAAGAGTGATAAAACCTGCACCGGTAACGCCGGCCGCACCTTTCGACGAAATCATGGCTACAACCAATATAAGCAATTGGTGCTCGAGTGTCAGATCAATGTCCAATGCCTGTGCAATAAATAAAGTTGCCAGTGTCATATAGATGTTCGTGCCATCAAGGTTGAAAGAATAACCGGTTGGAATAACCAGACCTACAACCGATTTTTTTGCACCGGCTTTTTCCATTTTCTCCATTAAAGTCGGCAAAGCCGCTTCTGAAGACGACGTTCCTAAAACCAGCAGCAGTTCATCTTTGATATAGCGTATGACCCTGAAGATCGAAATTCCGTTATAACGGCAAACAGCACCGAGAATCACGACGACAAACAAAATCGACGTGACATAGAATGTTGCCACGAGAAAGAACAAATTGATAACCGAACCAATTCCGTATTTGCCGATCGTAAAAGCCATTGCACCAAAAGCACCGATTGGAGCAGCTTTCATCAAAATGGCAACCAATTTAAAAATTGGTGTCGATAGATCGTGAATGAAGTCTAATATCGGTTTACCACGCTCGCCAACCGAACCGAGAGCAATACCGAACAAAATCGAAAAGAATAAAACTTGAAGAATGTCACCTTCGGAGAAAGCAGAAACCACAGTCGAAGGAATAATATTCATCAAAAACTTGACGATGGAAGAGTCATGAGCCTTCTCAGCATAGATCTTAACGGCATTCGTATCAAGCGTTGCCGGATCAATGTGCATGCCTGCCCCCGGCTGCAAAACATTCCCGATAATTAGACCGATAATCAGTGCAAGTGTCGAAAAAGTCAAAAAGTACAGCATGCATTTGCCTGCCACACGCCCAACTTTTTTCAGGTCGCTCATGCCGGCAATGCCGCTAACGATTGTTAAAAAGATAACTGGCGCAATAATCATCTTGACCAGTTTGATGAAAGCATCCCCTAGCGGTTTTAATGCTGCACCAATTTCAGGATAGAAATATCCCAGCAAAATACCGCAAACAATCGCGAAAAGCACTTGAATATACAAAACTTTGTAGAATGCACAATGCGGACGTGACTGTGGTAATTGTTCAATTTTATAAGCCATAAAACCTCCCTCTCTCAACCCCGCAATAAGTTCCAAATAGGGCTTTGACGGCTCCTCGGCCGTTTTGAAATTTCGTTTGCATTAAAGCTTTAGCATTTCATATGCCAAATCTCTATCAGTTCGCAAGTTTATTCCACCAAATAAACAAAATACCTAATTTTTTTTCATAATGAACAAAAATTTTTCTCAACTTGTCTGACAACATTTTTCTCTGAAATATATGTGTATGATCAAACGAAGATAATAATATATCTCCAAATAATACTCATACACATAATAGAATGTAAGTCGGTAAAAAGATATACAAACATATATATTCGTATTTTTAAAAAACAAACGAATATTATTCTATTTATTATTATTGTAGAGACGGTAAATAGTTACGAAATTGTGTATCAACTTACCGGTTTGGCATCAATATAATTCCATGCCTTGGCAACATCTTCCGGAGCAAACCATTTTGTATCAATTTTGCCGAAAGGTCTGACAAATTCGATAGCCAGATTAAACCACGAAGGCCCGCCGACAATTGCATAGCGTCTTAATTTCTTAAACGCTTCGGCTCTGATTTTTGCCAGATCTTCGTTAAATAAGGCAGGCCAGTCAATTCCGTCATATTCGTTAAATATCACAATAAGGTCGATGTGGGCTTGATTGGCTGCTTCCGCGTCAAATAGGCCATAAAGGTTTTCGACGTCGCCAGACGTTAAAATACCGTTAATATTGAAGCCGATTGCATCGGGGCGATTGGTTTTAATTTTGCTTACGACCGATATCGTATCTTCCGGTAACATGCTTTTGTCCTTTCGTATGGTTCAATTAGGTTATATGTAGAAAACAAACTATATTCTTCAAAAACTGTCTATGCATTGGTTTAAAAAGGTGTTGTCAATGTCAATAAAATTATCGGTCAATGTTAATGCCATTGCTCTTTTGCGCAACAGGCGCAATCTGCCCTGGCCCAGTGTTGTCGGTATTGGACGTCTTGCACTGGATGCCGGAGCTGACGGAATTACCGTGCATCCGCGGCCTGACCAACGTCATATCAGATTTTCCGATTTGCCCGATATTCGTCATTTGATTGATGATGAATTTCCTGCCGCCGAATTCAATATTGAAGGTTATCCAAGCCCTACATTTATCGAATTGCCCGAATATTATGCCGATCAGATAACGCTTGTTCCTGATTTTCCCGAGCAAGCGACTTCCGATCACGGCTGGAATCTAAAAAGCGATAAAGAGTTTCTCACCCCCATAGTCAGACGGCTAAAAGAGCATTCAATTCGCGTCATTTTATTTGTTAACCCGCATGAGGAGGCTTTGGAAGAGGCAAAAAATATCGGTGCCGACGGGGTGGAAATTTATACAGGCCCTTATGGTGATGCCTATGATAATGATGACGAACAGCTAAAAGCATTAGATGAAATAACAGCTACAGCTGAAAAAGCCAGACAATTGGGGCTCAAAGTCAATGCCGGGCATGATTTGACTGTGGCCAATCTGCCGCCTCTTGTCAAACAGGTTCCGTGGCTTTATGAAGTGTCGATTGGTCATGGCCTTATTGCAGATGCTTTGGAACATGGCATGAGAAATACCGTTTTAAGATTCAAACAGGCATTGATGTGAATTAACCGGTCTATGGGATATCAGGCAAAATAGCGGGCCCAAGCGGTTTAGTTCACCCATTGCATACTTCTTTTATAAAACAACAACTTTTCGGCTGAAAGGATTGCCTATGGCAGACCCTCAAGACAATGATGCCTCGACCGTCGATATAGCACCAGCTGATGAAAATAATGATCATTCAAAAGAAAGTTTTTTGCTGCTGTTAATCGGTGCAATAGGGGTTGTCTACGGCGACATCGGCACCAGTCCGATTTATGCTTTTCGTGAAGCTTTACGGGCCGGTGCTAGCAATCATGACATTTTAAAATTCGATGTCTATGGTGTTATTTCACTGATATTTTGGGCACTTTTGCTGATTGTTACCGTCAAATATGTCGTCTTTGTTTTGCGTGCTGATAATAATGGCGAAGGCGGGATTTTATCGTTGATGGCATTGGTGCGTTCAACCTTCCGCCGAAAAGGCGGCTGGACGTTAGGTGTGGGTATTCTTGGTGCATCGTTGTTTTTCGGTGATGCGGTGATCACACCGGCAGTCTCGGTGCTTTCGGCGGTAGAAGGGATGGAAGTTGTCGCCCCCGATCTTGAACCGTTTGTTGTGCCTCTCACACTTGTCGTTCTTGTCGGGCTTTTTGCCGTTCAAAGGTTTGGTACAGGAAAGGTTGCCATTGTTTTCGGGCCCATTACAATTGTCTGGTTTTTGGCTATTGGTGGTTTCGGCCTTGTTCATATATTCGACGATTTATCAATTTTATTGGCACTTTTGCCGTGGTATGCTGTCTTTTATATTATCGACAATCCGGCAACATCATTTGCCGCTGTCGGAGCCGTTTTTCTGGCTGTAACGGGTGCCGAAGCACTTTATGCCGATCTTGGACATTTTGGCCGTAAACCGATTGTTGCCGCGTGGCTGTGGATTGTTTTTCCCTGTCTGGTTCTCAACTATATGGGGCAGGGGGCTTTTATCCTTTCGCACGGGCGAAATAACCTCAATCCTTTTTATCAAATGCTGCCGCAATGGTCGCTTATCCCGATGATAGTGCTGGCAACACTGGCAACGGTGATAGCCTCGCAGGCGGTGATTACCGGAGCCTTTTCAATGGCACGGCAGGCGGTTCAGCTTAATATATTGCCGCGTCTCGAGATTTTGCACACATCGGAAAAAAATCTCGGACAAATTTATATGCCGCGTGTTAATCTCCTCCTTTCTATTATTGTCATTTTGTTGGTAATCGGTTTTGAAAGATCGTCCAATCTTGCGGCGGCTTATGGTATATCGGTCACCGGCAATATGTTGGTGACAACGTCACTGCTTTTTATCGTCATGAAACGCATTTGGAAGTGGAGCTTGACGTTGTGTCTTGTGCCGACGCTTGCATTTCTTTGCCTGGATCTTTTGTTTTTTAGTGCCAATCTGGTTAAAATTCATGATGGCGGCTGGGTTTCTGTCGGACTTGCTCTCAGCATTATTCTTATTATGTGGACTTGGGTTCGTGGCAGCCGCCAACTTTTCAACAAAACGCGCAAGGCAGAAGTGCCCCTTGACCTTGTTGTCAGCAAAATGGCCGAAAAGCCGCCAATTATTGTACCGGGAACGGCGGTGTTTCTGACAAGTGATCCAAAAAGCGCACCAAGTGCTTTAATGCATAGTTTGAAACATTACAAAGTTTTGCACGAAAACAATGTGATATTGACGGTCAATACCGCCTCGACACCGCGGGTACCTTCGGTTGATCGGGCACGTGTTTCACAGTTTAACGAACGTTTTATGCAAGTCACTTTGACATTTGGCTATATGGAGCAGCCCAACATCCCGAAAGCTCTGGCAATATGTCGCAAACTGGGCTGGAAATTCGATATTATGACAACGTCTTTTTTCCTTTCACGTCGCTCGATAAAACCGGCAGCAAAATCGGATATGCCGATGTGGCAGGATAAATTCTATATTTTTCTTGCTCGCACGGCTGCCGATGCTACCGAATATTTCCAGATTCCCACAGGGCGGGTTGTCGAAATTGGTACCCAGATAACTGTCTAGTCTGGTCTTTACCAATCGTTTGGCCGGTTTTAAAATCGTCCGGCCAAACGGCGCAAAACTTTTTCCATGCGAAAGATCAAGTGCGACAGGTTGAAGCGACCTGCTCGTTATCGGCGAACAAAGCCGGCGAGGAGAGGTCGGTCATAATTGGTTGGATATTAGAAAACGATGTTGAAAAAATGCTTTTATTGGCTGATGTTCGAGCCGGCAAATTCGCCAGCCTGACCGATGCAGCCGCATATGAGCAACAAACCCCTTGGCTTGTCTATAAAAATCGGTTGAAACGGCTGCAACATGCAAGAAGAAGTTGCTTTCATGCCATGAGCGGGGTAGCTGACGGTGCTCATCAAAATAGTCAGTGTCTGTTTATTGCGAATTTTTAGCTGAAATAATGCTTGATATTGTCAGATGGCGGTAGCAAAATGCAGAACCGTACGGTACGGTACGGAAAAAATGAAATCGACGGCTATGCAACAATCGACAAATGCTACAGTCAACAATTTAACGCAGCGTCAGAAAGATGTTCTTGATGCGGCTTTGCATTTGCTTGTCAAAAACAATCAGTCCCTGACAATGTCGAAAGTGGCAGAAACGGCGAGTTGCTCGAAAGAAACGCTTTATAAATGGTTTGGTGACCGCAATTCTTTTCTTGAAACGGTCGTCGAGTGGCAAGCCTCGCGCGTGCGTGTTGTTCCGGTAAGCCGTGAAGCAGTCGATGAAGAAACACTCTTTAATAGTTTAGAACATTTTGCCCGTGACTGGCTCATGGTTTTAACTTCGCCAACATCAATTGCTCTTAACCGTTTGGCGATCAGTCAGGCCGGGTCGGGAAAATCCAATCTTGGCAATATTGTTCTGTATCGTGGCCCGTTTGCCATGGCACGGCGTTTGAAACCGATATTGGAAATTGGCCGCGATTGTGGCCTTTTGGAAATTGATGATTTGGATAATGCCTTCCGGACGTTTTTTGGCCTCGTGGTTCGCGATGTTCAAATTAGAAAATTGCTTGGCGATGATTTTTCTTTGAAAGATGAAGACATTATTCGTGAGGCGCGCATCGCCACGCGGCAATTTTTTGCTCTTTACGGGCAGAAGAAACCAATTACACTTGAACAAACACAAATCTAAGGGAGTTATCTATGCGTGTTTATTATGATCGTGATGCAGATGTAAATTTAATCAAGACAAAAAAGGTTGCTGTTATTGGCTATGGCTCGCAGGGACGTGCCCACGCTCTTAACTTGAAGGATTCTGGTGTGAAAGACATCAAAATTGCGCTTCGCCCGGGTTCGGCAACGGCCAAAAAGGCCGAGGCGGACGGTTTTGAGGTTTTATCGGTTGGTGATGCAGCAAAATGGGCCGATCTTATTATGATGGTGACGCCGGATGAACTACAGGCGGATATTTTCAAAGAGCACATTCGCGATAATCTGCGGGATGGTGCAGCGATTGCTTTTGCCCATGGTTTGAATATTCATTTTGGTTTGATCGAGCCAAAAGAAACAGTCGATGTTATCATGATTGCGCCCAAAGGCCCCGGCCATACGGTTCGTAGCGAATATCAACGTGGTGGTGGCGTGCCGAGCCTTATTGCCGTTGGCCATGATGCAACCGGTAACGCTCATGACCTTGCACTTTCTTACGCTTGCGGTATTGGTGCAGGACGCTCCGGCATTATTGAAACAACTTTCAAGGAAGAAACAGAAACAGATTTGTTCGGCGAGCAGGCCGTGCTGTGCGGTGGTCTGACCAATCTTATCCGTGCCGGTTTTGAAACTTTGGTTGAAGCCGGATATGCCCCGGAAATGGCTTATTTTGAATGTATGCACGAAATGAAGCTTATTGTTGACCTTATTTACGAGGGCGGCATTGCCAATATGAATTATTCGATTTCCAATACCGCCGAATGGGGCGAATATGTCAGTGGCCCGCGTATCATTACCGATAAAACCAAGGCCGCTATGAAACGTGTGCTAAAAGACATTCAGGATGGTACTTTTACCTCGCAATGGATGCAGGAATATAAATCCGGTGCCGTACGCTTTAAAGCTATCCGCCGCATCAACGATTCGCATCCGATCGAACAGGTCGGCGCCAAATTGCGTGAAATGATGCCATGGATCAAATCAAACGCATTGGTTGATAAAACACGCAACTAATTTAAAAATTTCATTTTGTCCAAGAAGGGTTGATTTTATCAGCCCTTCTTTTATTTTTGTTGCAAAAATCTCTGTTACCGTATTGAGAGGAGGGAAAAATATTAAAAAATATTAAACAAACTTTTCGTTTAAGATTCTCTTTTTCTGATCGTGCCTCCAGAGGACAATTTTTTTATTATCTTTTATTCCTATATATTATACAGATGGCACAACCGGCTATTGGGTTTGTTATCTTTTTCACGGGCGAAATCATACAAACTATCAATTCTGTTTTATGGCGATTTTTACAATCGGGCAAATTATTCCGCATCCCGCACTGGTTACCAGAAGGTTGCATGACCTAAATATTTCCGGCTGGTGGGCGGTATTGATTGTGCCGGTGTTTTTCGGATCGTTTATTGGGGTGTTTTTATGGCTTTTTATGGCACTTTTTTCCTGGTTTTTATGGTTCTCTTCTTAATATTTTTTAGCGTAGGCATGGTTTTTGTTTGTGCCATATTCATCAACAAAAACTGCAGTTCGTCATTGGATAATTTATGGAAGCTTTTTGACAACAATCCGATAGAGGTAGAATTTTGGCTAATGGCAATCTTTTGTTGCCTTTCGTTTGTAGTGATAACAACAATTCTTAGCCTGAAGGGCACACAAGGAAATAATCGCTATGGTAGCAATTTGGAGAATCAGGATGCATAAAAATCGTCGGTTGACGATGGGCGCATGACTGCGCACCCAAAAACAGCCGATCGGCAAAAAGCCTATTTTGCAAAAGGCGATTGGCAGGTTTGGCGCACGCCACCGCGGTCGATATACGTGTTATCGGAAGAGCGATAACTTCTGTAGCGATCATTGCACCATTGTTGGTGGTTTATATCGGGACCGGTGTCCAGTTTAAACGTCGGAGAACCGGGAATTGTTTGTTCAGGATTATAATTCTGGTTAACTTGCGGCTCACCATATCGGGCATGAGGCAGCGGTGCATTTTGTGGCGGTGTAATCGGCGCTAGCGGACTATTAATTTCAACCGAATAAGCAGATGTTGTTGATACCAGCAGCATAAAACAATGCGCAACAAAAACTCTTTTTAGCCTGCAAAACATGGCTTACCTCACGCAAATAGGGATATCTATTTGATAATCACAAATAGTTGTTACTCACATTTTGTATCAAGAGTAATAAGAATTCAACTTCTTTAAACAGAAATTAGCGCAGTCACGCTTGCATTTTTTTCAATATATATCACTTTTACCTACGGTTTTATGATAAGGAAAAATTGTAATGTCGCATTATGTAAAAAACATTATTATAGCAGGTTTGGCAGTAGGAAGCGCACTTGTTGCATCTAATTATGCGGTGGCCGAGGATAAAGTTACAGTCGGAATGCTTGTTTGTACAGGCGAGGGAGCAGAAGGACATATTTTTAAGGCTTCGGAAAAGCTGTCATGCGTTTATCAACCAAATGACAAGGCGGCAGAAGTAGACAAATATACCGGCACTATTGAACAACTTGGCATTGATATCGGAAAAGCCGGTGCCGGACAATTGTCATGGATGGTTATGGCGGCAAGTAAAGATGCTTACCAACCTGGGGTACTGCAAGGAAAATACGAGGGTGTGAGTGTTGATGTTGCAGCCGGTGTTGGCGGCGGTGCCAATATTCTGGTTGGTGATAACAAAGCCTTTTCGCTCCAGCCCGTCAGTGTTGAAGCCAATGAAGGGGCAAATGTAGCTGTTGGTGTTTCCAAATTGACATTAACTGCAGATAAAAATTGATTTTAGACATCAAATTAATAACCGGAAAATAGTCTGACCGATTCGTTTTTTAACGTTGGCGAGCCTAATTTTTCAAGTTGAGTAAAAATGATGCGGCCTCCGGGCTGCATTATTTAATTTCTGTCATATTCAAACTTTACATCAGTGTCCTTTTCATCCTAAGCATAGAAGCAGGAAGGTTAAAAAAGGGAGATTGATGTTATGGCACATAAAGGCCGATATTACGAAATATTCGACGTTTTTAGTGACACAGTTCTCTCGGGTAATCCTGTTGCAATCGTGCATGAAAGCAGCAATTTAACCTCTCAACAGATGCAAGCGATTGCGCGTGAGTTCAATTTGTCGGAAACGGTATTTGTCTTTCCGCCAAAAGATCAAAAACATACTGCCTATTTGCGTATCTTCAAGGCTGATGGTGAAACTTCTTTTGCCGGCCATCCGGCCATTGGTGCAGCAGTTTCTTTGGCATTGAAAAATAATAATCGTAATGACGCGCTTGTTATTTTAGAGGAAAAAGTGGGGATCATACGAGCGGTTGTTGATTTACGCGAAACGATAGCTTTTGCGGAGTTCGATATACCTAAATTGCCTGTACAACTGCCAATGGATACACCTCGAGAAATTTTTGCTGCCGCTTTTGGTCTCGAGAGCAAGGAAGTCGGCTTTGAAAATCATGTTCCGTCATTGTGGACGGCCGGGGTGCCATTTTTCTTTGTGCCGTTGCATAATTTGAAAACGATCGCAAGTGCGTTGCCGGATCCTGTTTATATTAGCGAAAATTTTGATAAATTAAATGTAAAGACGCCATCCTTTTATCTCTATAGCCGCGAAACGCAGCTTTTTCAAAGTGCATTTCATGTTCGTATGTTTCGTCCGGATGGCTGGGAGGATGCGGCGACCGGCTCGGCCGCGTCGGCGTTTTGTGGCGTGGTTCAACATTTCGATCACCCGTTGGACGGCAAGAAGAATATCTGGCTTGAGCAGGGGTTGGAAATGAATCGCGCTTCCAAACTGCGTCTTGAGTGGTATGTCGAAGACCATAAACTGGTTTCAGCCCGTATTGGTGGTAAAGCGGTAAAATTTGCTGAAGGTCATATGTTCCTTTAAGCGATAGCGGTAATGTCTGAGAAGGCCGGCGAGCCGTTGATGAGGCAGCGATTAGCCTTCATCAGCGATAAAATAATATGATTACCATCAAACAAAATTATGGTGGACGCCGGTGAAAAGTGATAATAGCAATTAGGGCAAGCCCGGCAAAAACGTCATTTTGCGGTGGCAATAAGCCTGAAAATAAGCAAGGCCGCCAAACAGGGGCTGGGTAATTAACAGATGTCATAGCCAAAACTGTGCTTTATCTTTAAGTTTTGCATACAATTTTAGACGAAAAGATAAAGAGCGTATACTAATTTGGAGTATAATTCAAAAATTTTTATAAATTTATTGTTGCAAAATGGAACATTTGTGATAAAAGAAATCCATAAAAGAAATTTTCGTTATATTAACATTTATAAAAATGTGGGGATGTCATGGTGTTTTTAAGGCAAATATCGTTTTAAGTTGTCTAACATTCTGGCATTACAGGCAGGATGGTCAATGAATTCCCATGTGTTTAAATACAAGTTTTCAATAAAGGGTGGGCATGATGTCTGCGGTCAATTTGGGCGTATTTAATTTTGGTTTTAGTAAAAGAGGTGAAATGCTAACGGTGAACGTTCGTCATCTCAGTAAAGTGGATATGATGTTACTGGGGTATGGGCTCCATTAAGCTAGATGGTGCCGGAAATTTTTTTATGACCAGATCGTTGCTGTGTTCTGGCATGCGAGTTTATCTGGCTTCAACCCTTGAGGCTGGATAGGCAGGGGAAGGGCAAGCGCAATTAGCTACCCTTAAAGGCTTTGTAGACATGACCCCCGTTAACAAGTCCTTTGATAGCAGATAGCACACCCCCGCAGTCTGCTTCCCCCTCCACCCTTTTTTTTGCTCTGTTCTTTCGTCGGCCCGCTCCATCGCTTTAGACGTTTTTTGTCTTTTACAGAGTTTTTTAAACTTTGTTCCGAGGTGGTCGTCGTTTGTCCCGAGTGAGGTGGCTTTCAACAATATATTATTTAATAATTGGCGAGTTCACACGTGAAGTGCAACACTCTCGAGCACTATGGTATTGCCCGGTTTGTTAACTGTGGAGTGTTGCCATGCCATATTATTCGCATTTGAGTTTTGAAGAAAGAG
>NZ_CALYQK010000060.1 GCF_945285465.1 uncultured Bartonella sp.
CTCTTCATACGTGTAGCTAGACTTTTGTTCAGCCATTGTTACTCCATCCGTCAGCGCTTTTTTAATTCATAGCGCTTTTAAACGACATACTCTTAGAGCATATTCAACGATGTTGGAACCGGTTTTCGACAGTTTTTAATGACAAAACACGTTCTTAGTCATTTTATTTGTGATCTTTATCACCGATACAAGTATAGGTTGTTTTAAAAAGAGACGCTTAAATATGATAATAAAAATCAAGTATACTTGATTGCAAATGCGTTTCAGTATATATAACTTTTCTAGATTGGTGTATAAACACGAGATAAAGCGGTAAAAATAGTGGTTTATCATTCTCTACCGGACCTGGAAAAAAGGCTACGCGAAAAAGGGTTGCGCCCGACTCGACAGCGGATGGCGTTGGCTGATCTACTATTTTCCAAAGGAAATCGTCATATTTCGGCTGAAGAGCTACATGATGAAGCTGTCAAAGCTTCTGTGCCGGTTTCGCTGGCAACAGTTTACAACACATTGCATCAGTTTACCGGTGCAGGGCTGTTGCGCATTATTGCCGTTGAAGGCTCCAAAACATGGTTTGATACCAACACTTCCGATCACCATCACTTCTTCCTCGAAGGGGAAAATGAAATTGTTGATATTCCTTCCGGTCCCGAAGGCAGGCCTATTGTTGGCAATTTACCCGAACCGCCGGAAGGTATGGAAATTTCTTACGTCGATTTGATCATCAGATTACGCCCTAAATGCTGATTGAATGGCAATTTCGCAAGATTTAAGGATCGTCATTGGCGCTATGAAAACCGACAGACGTTTCATGCCATTCTTGATCTGACTGTGACAGCATAAACTGCTGAAAATTTTTGCCTTTTTCCGGACTTGTCAGGCAATTGCCGATTGCGCCGGGATTTGGCGTGCGTCAACTAAAATTTTTACCAGTATTCGGCAAGCAGGATAAGTTATACAAAACTTGTTCTATTCTTCATTAATATCATTATTGTCTTCGTGATTTGCTTCAATTTTCTGGCCGCGTCTTGCCCAAATTCCGGCAGTTTGCGGCTTTACGAAAAAGCCGACAACTTCCGGTCGTGCAGCAGCAAGATTTTTTTCGATACGCAGGATGCATTCTTCGATCTGCGGCGCTGTCAAACGGTCTTCAAATTCGAGACTGACATTGGCTACAACCTGATTGGGGCCCAATTGTTGGGTGATAATGCCGTTGACTTTCTGGACATCAGGATCGGAAGAAACAATATCGAAGATCGCTTTCTGCACCTCGGGAAGTGCAGCTTCACCAAGTAAAAGCCCTTTACATTCTCTTGCCAGAAAAATTGCCGTTACGGCCAGAATGGCGGCTATCCCCAATGAGGCAATACCATCGAAAATAAAGTTTCCGGTCAATACCGAAGCGGTAATCCCGCTTAGCGCGATGGCAATTCCCAGAAGGGCCGCACTATCTTCAAAAAGAATGGAAAATACGGTCGGGTCTTTCGAGCGGTGAACAGCGGCAAGATAGCCAAGTTTACCTTTGGTGCGCCGGAATGACCGCAAGGCCAACAGCCACGAGCTACCTTCAAAAAATATGGATAATCCCAATACAATATAGTTGACAGTGACATTGCGAATTTCAACAGGTTTTAGAACATGAAGAATGCCCTCGAAAAAAGACACACCGGCACCGAGCGCAAAAACCAGAAGGGCAACAATAAAGCTCCAGAAATAAAGTTCGCGTCCATGGCCAAAGGGATGGACACGGTCCGGCCGTATTGATGCCCGCTTCATCCCGTGCAGCAGCAGAAGCTCATTTCCTGTATCAACGAGTGAATGAACACCTTCCGAAAGCATAGCCGAAGAGCCGGTAAAGGCTGCGGCAATAAATTTTGTTACGGCAATCAGAAGATTGCCTGCAAGTGCAGCATAAACAACGATTTTTGAGCCGGAATGGGATGCCATTTAACGTATATCCGCAATGAGAGCCCGATTTAGGAAACAAGTAGGTTTTTGACCGTGCTTTTCCTGCCAGATGCCGAGTGAGCGCCGCGTTTTAAAACCCGCTAAACCATCTGCCTTGCCAATATCATAGCCTTGCGATTGCAGTTTTGTTTGCAGATTTGCTACTTCCGACCGATAAAGCTCGTCAACCTTTTGCCATGAGGCGGCAAAACCGTTCTTGCCTTCGATCTGGTCGGAAACAGTGCCGATAAAAAGGGCATAAAGATCACTCATATTATAGGATTTCAACACATAGAAATTGTCGGTTACCAGAAAAGACGGTCCAAGGCGGCCGGCCGGCATAAGAAGATAGAGACGGCGGCTTTTATCAGTTATCGTAACATTTTTAGGCGCAATGGGTACAATGCCAAGTTTTTGCCATTCAAAGAGCGGCTTGCCCTGATCAGGCCCCTCAAGCGCACAGGAAACAGCTTGCGGCACCTTGACCTCATACCCCCAGCCAATATCGCCATTCCAGCCATTAAGTTTCAGGTAGTTGGCAATAGAGGCCAGAGTATCAGGTGTGGATGTCCAGATATTGCGGTGTCCATCACCGTCAAAATCAACAGCATATTTCAGGTAGGATGTCGGCATGAATTGCGGCTGACCCAATGCACCTGCCCACGAACTTTTCATTGCAGAAGCATCCATATAATTATGTTGAACAATAGCAAGAGCAGCCAAAAGCTCGGTCTTGAACATATCTTTACGTGTGCTCATGAACGCTTTGGTCGCCAGTACTTCAAAAGCGTTATAGGGAATTTTGACGCTACCATAATTGGATTCACGTCCCCAAATGGCAAGACCGATTGTCGCTGGCACACCATATTGCTTTTCGATTTTTTTTAAACTTGTATTGTTCTTGGCATATTGAACTTTGCCATCAGAAATAAGATGGGCAAGCAATTTTGCCGAAAAATAATTGGCAGGTGCACTAAATTCTGCCTGATGTTGGCGCTTTGGTGCTTTCGGGTTTTGTCCGGGAATGACCAGATCCGGTAAATCGAGATTTGGCTCAATACCGGTAAGAGCGTTGTTAAAGGTTTCACCCGAAATGCCCGAAGCGAGAGCTTCCTTATAAAAATCCTGCGTAAGCCAATTTTCAAACTGTTTACTGATCGCAGTACGATCAATCGCCACGGATTTTGTCACGGAAAAGGCAAAGATGAGCAAAATAGCTAGCAAAAATCGCATAGGGGTCACCATAATTAAAGGCTTGTCCGTGCTCGAAGCGCTGCAGCCAATGTGCCGTCGTCAAGATAATCCAATTCCCCGCCAACGGGAACACCGTGAGCAAGACGGGTAATGTTTATCGGGTAGGGTGAAAGCTGGTCGGTCAAATAATGGGCAGTGGTTTGCCCTTCAATTGTTGCGTTGACAGCCAGAATAACTTCTTTCACATCGCCTTGCGCTACGCGATTGACAAGACCGGTAATATTGAGATCATCAGGCCCGATGCCATCAAGCGGCGAAAGATGGCCACCCAGAACATGGTATTTTACCTGCATGGTCCCCGCCCGTTCCAAAGCCCAGAGATCCGAGACATCTTCAACAACAATAATTGTCGATTTGTCGCGTCGGCTATCACTACAGATAGAGCACGGGTCGGATGTATCGACATTGCCACAAACCGAACAGATTCGTATTTTTTCTGCTGCATCCTGCATGGCAAGCCCGAGCGGCTTTAACAGTGTTTCCTTTTTCTTGATCAGAAAAAGTGCGGCCCGACGTGCCGAGCGTGGCCCAAGACCGGGGACACGTGCTAGAAGCTGGATAAGTTTTTCTATTTCTGGACCGGCAATATGTTTTGACATAAATTAAACTCTTCTGGAAATATATATAGAGAGTCGTTGAAAATGCCAACCAACGACCATTATTTGACAAGAGCAGCTTTGTGGCAGCACTTCATGGCAGGTGCCCAATATTGGTCAAGAAAACCGTTTATGGAATTTTTAACCAATAGAGTTTGCAGAAAAATTGCTTTGTTTACGTGATTTTTCTGTTTTGATTGTTACAGATGTTTTTTTTAGACATCAATATATTTTCCTGCCAGATAGTCAAAGCCGGTATTCTGATATTATAAAAATACCGAACGCATCGGTTTTGCCTTATTTTCCAAACGGGCTTTTTAAAATTGGACACCGCAACATTTTGATAACGAAAAAAATTGCCTGAATCACGGGGAGGTTTTCGCGTCAAAAAGGCAGTTTGAAACCGGGTGGAATCGGTAAACCGGCGGTGATTGCTTTTGTCTTCTCGGCTATAGTATTTTCAATTTTCGCTTTGGCTTCGTTATGGGCTGCCATAATCAGATCTTCAAGAATTTCGATTTCTTCCGGTTTTGCCAATGACGGATCAATGTTGATAGCACTCATTGTTCCTTGGCCGCTTATGGTCACATTCACAAAACCACCACCGGAAGTACCGGTTTCTTGCAAATTGGCCATCTCATCTTGCATGGCCTGCATCTTGGCCTGCATTTCCTTGGCCTTTTTCATCATGCCCATCATGTCACGCATGGATCCTACTCTCCTTGATCGTTGTCATCATCTTCACTGGCTATAGCGTCTGTAGCTATCAAATCAAGCCCGTCATCCGCTTTGTTAACGCGCACATCGACGATTTTTGCACCGGGAAAATATTTGAGAATTTTTGCAACATCGGGGTCTTTTTGTGCATCCGATAAAAGTGCTTTATGCACTTTTTCTTCTTCTTCGCGCAAGGTCAGCCCGCCGCCTTCGTTGACAACAGTGATTGTCCAACGTTCGCCTGTCCATTCGCGCAACATTCTAGAAATATTTTGGGCAAAAAATCTCGGCATGCCTTCTGCCGGTTCAAATTCTATACGACCTTGACGAAATGACACCGGACGGACAAATTCTTTGACCAGAAGCTTGAATTGAATGTCATTATGGCGATCAGCAAGGTCAACAATATCTTGTAATGAATGAAGATTGACCTTGTTTTCAACATTTTTTGCTTGCGCATCTGCTTCGTCCTTCATCGGCGGCTTATGCGACAAAAGCGGTTCGTCGGGTGCTACTGCCGCAGACGAGGTGCTGACAAGTTGCATCGTCGGCGCATTTTGCCGGTTCGGATTGGTTTTTAAAGAAACTGTTGCTGTCGTTTCATCGGTTGCAACATCATGATCGGAATGTGCCGATTGATGCTTTTCCTGTGCTGTAGATTTCAAAGTTGCGGGCGCGGCTGGTTTATTATTTTCAAGTTCAAAATTCGACGGGGAAGAACCTTGGGGGGGATGGGAATTTTGCGAAAGCGCACAATTGGGCTTTGCCTCACTCAGTGTTTTCAAGGCTTCATCGAGAGTTGGTAAATCGGCGGCATGTGCCAGGCGGATAAGCAGCATTTCGGCAGCGTCCACCGGGCTTGCGGCCGAATCAACTTCTTGTATGCCTTTTAAGAGCATCTGCCATGTGCGTGACAAAACGGGCACGGAAAGCTTTTGCGAAAAATCGAGTCCGCGCAACTTTTCTTCTTCTGTAAGGGAAACATCATCGGCAATATCGGGAGTAAAGCGCAACCGCGTCACCAGATGGTTGAAATCGGCAAGCTCGTTCAAAATAACCAGCGGGTCGGCACCGCCATCATATTGGTCGCGAAATTCTTTCAAGGCACTGGCGACATTTCCATGCATAACCATCTCGTAAAGGTCAATAATGCGCGCGCGGTCGGCAAGTCCCAGCATGGTGCGCACAGAATCGGCATCCACTTTACCACCACCATGGGCGATAGCCTGATCAAGTATGGAAAGCGCGTCACGCACCGAACCTTCGCCAGCTCGTGCGATCATGGCAAGCGCATTGTCGTCGGCTTCGATTTTTTCAAGGTCGGAAATTTTTCGCAAATGCGCGGCAAGCACATTTGAATCGACCCGACGCAAATTATAACGTTGGCAGCGCGAAAGCACTGTTACCGGAACTTTGCGTATTTCTGTTGTTGCAAAGATAAATTTGACGTGGGTTGGCGGTTCTTCCAGTGTTTTCAACAAGCCATTGAAAGCCTGTGTCGAAAGCATGTGCACTTCGTCGATAATATAGACTTTGAAACGTGCCGACACCGGACGATAGCGCACCTGTTCAATGATTTCTCTGATATCGTCAATGCCGGTGTGGGAGGCAGCATCCATTTCGATAACATCGACATGGCGACCTTCCATAATGGCTTGGCAATGTTCGCCAAGCTTGTCCATATGGATTGTCGGTTTGTCTATTGTATCGGTTTTATAATCGAGAGCACGAGCTAAAATACGCGCAGTTGTGGTTTTTCCGACACCGCGCACCCCTGTCAACATCCAAGCTTGTGCTATACGCCCGCTATCGAACGCATTGGTGAGTGTGCGCACCATCGGCTCCTGACCGATAAGGTCGGAAAAGTTTTGTGGCCGATATTTACGAGCGAGAACCCGATAGCCGGTTTCTGCCTCAGTCCTTTCCATATGATATTTCCAGCTTTAGAACTTTAATTTGGAACTTTAAATGACTCTAACTGTGGACTTCGACGGTGTCTACGTCAACCAATAGTGTTATATAGATTTTTTTAAAACAGGATTTTCGACCGTTTGGACAGTTTTTGAAACACCATTGTTCAATTTTTCTAATGAACAAGATGTGACCTAAATAAGATTTGATTGGCATAATAAGTGGGAGGCTGGCACTGTGACCCGTACCGAAGCTCGTTAGGGCTGCTTCCTTCCGGACCTGACCCGGTTGGCGAGTGGTTCGTCCACCACCAACCTCCCGGTGTTGATATCGCTAATTTAAAACAAAAAAGCAAGTCGTGAAACGAAAAACATGGAGATAAAAATTTTGCAACAACCATTTAAACTGGATCCACGTTTGGAAAAGGATAGTTTTTTCATTGTTGACCTTGCACTTTCGAACGTTCGTCTCATGAATGACGCACGTTGGCCATGGCTTATTGTCGTCCCGCGCATTGCTGGTGCGGAAGAAATACACCACCTGACCATTGATGACGAACAGGTACTTATTGCCGAAATGAATGAGGTCGCTGTGGCACTCGAGGCAATTACCGGTTGCGATAAAGTGAATACCGCAGCGATTGGTAATATCGTCCGGCAATTGCATGTCCACATTGTGGCGCGCAATGAAGGGGATGAAAATTGGCCAAAACCGGTCTGGGGCCATGGCGAAACGGTTCCCTATAAAGAAGAAGCTGCACATCGGCTCATTCGCAAACTACAATTAAGACTGGATTGACCAATGACTTCTTCTGCAATTGCTTTTATCGGAAATCCCATCAATCGTCAGCTTGAAAAGCGGACAGATACTATTGTTACCGAGCAAAGAAATCGTCATCCGCATTTTATTGTGTTGAACGGTTTTTCTATTATTTATCGTAACGTCGGCGGAATTGCCGACCTTTATCTTGATGAAAAATCGTTGGAATTTTTCAAACCACAATGGGAAGAGGCTTGTCTTCTCGGTTGGGAAGCCGAACATCCTGTGATAGCCTTGCCTGTGCAAGAATTTCCCGGCCAGCCGCCTTCACCGTTCAATCAGGTCGGTTTGCGCGAAGCCTATAGCCGGTCATTATTCAGTCAAAACCAGTCAGGTGCTTTGGCGCATGCCTATTCTCTTTTGATGTGGCACCGCAATAATCGCTTTTGTTCACGCTGTGGCAAACCCAGTCGGATAGCTGCAGGCGGCGCTAAACGCATTTGCACCGCTTGCGGGACCGAACATTTTCCGCGCACTGATCCGGTCGCTATCATGCTTGTTCATTATGAGGACAAATGCTTGCTTGCCCGCACCCATAGTTTCGAGCAGGGACGCTATTCCTGTCTTGCCGGTTTTGTCGAACAAGGCGAGACATTGGAAATGGCGGTGCGTCGTGAAGCAAGGGAAGAAATGGGGGTCGAAATAGGAAAAGTTGTTTATCTTGCTTCCCAACCATGGCCTTTTCCTCATTCATTAATGCTGGGTTGTCATGCTGCAGCACTCAGTGATAAGATTATAATCGGTCATGATGAAATTGAAAACGGACGCTGGTTTTCACGGGAAGAGGTGGCATTGATGATGGCAGGGCACCACGAACAGGGGCTTCATTTGCCGCCAAGTGGTGCAATTGCCCATTTTCTTATCAAACAATGGCTTGAAAAGAAATTTTTGGATTAGCCCGCTTGATTAAAAAAACATGTCCATAATGGAAAATCATAACCTGTTCTTATTGGCGAAAAACGCATTATCATTTTGCTAGGGAGCGGGCGTGTGGCAATCGACAGATTAGGGCTCGCACCCGCAAGGTGAGAGCCTTACATAAAAACCGAACAATTTAAGTGTTGAGCGCTGGTCGAAAAAACATCAACCATAAATTTTTGTTTGACGCTCGGGACTTGCCGGGTATACGCCAACGATTCTTATCTTTGTCGAGAAAAATTCCAGCTCTTCCAAGGCAAGGCGCACCATCAGGTCATCCGGATGGCCTTCAATATCGGCAAAAAATTGTGTGGCATTGAACGTGCCGCCAACCTGATAGCTTTCCAGTTTTGTCATATTGACACCATTGGTGGCAAAACCACCCATGGCTTTATAAAGAGCAGCCGGAACGTTGCGCACACGGAAAAGAAAGCTGGTTATGACCTTTTCGCCATGTTTTGGTTGGGGAGCGCGCACTTCATTGCGCGACAGGACGACGAAACGCGTAATATTGTTTTCGCCATCCTCGACATTTTCGGCAATAATATCCAGTCCATAAAGTTTGGCGGCAAGTTTTGGTGCCAATGCCGCCTGACTGCGATCGCCAGCCTGTTTAATAAATTTGGCAGCCCCTGCCGTATCGGTGGCAACAACTGCCCGCCAATGATTGTCGCGGATAATATTGCGACATTGTCCCAGAGCATGAATGTGACTGTGGATAGATTTTATTTCCTCACGTTTGACTCCTGGCAGAACCATTAATTGAAAATGGATAGGAAGAAAATATTCGCCGACGATAAACAGCTTGGATTGCGGCAAGAGATGGTGAATATCGGCAACGCGACCAGCAAGTGTGTTTTCAATCGGTATCATGCCAAGATCGGCTTCACCGCTTTCAACCGCATGTAATGCATCTTCAAAAGTTGTGCACGGCAGTGGCTCCATGTCGGGAAACATATTTCTGCATGCGGTATCGGAATTGGCTCCATAATCGCCTTGAAAAGCTATTTTGTTGGTTTTTGTCATTTCCCCGCCTCGATCATTTCACGTGCGTGTTCGAGATCTTCGATTGTATCGACACCCAAAGGAGCAGTTTTGATAATTTCCGCGTCAATACGCATGCCTGCTTCAAGTGCACGCAATTGTTCAAGGCTTTCACGTTTTTCCAGAACTGAAGGTTTTAAGGATACAAACTGTTCAAGTGCGTTGCGCCGATAGGCATAAAGACCAATATGGTGATAGAGCGGGCCTTTGCCGTAAGGTGCTGTGGCACGGGTGAAATAAAGTGCCCGCAATCTTGTCGTTGCAATGGGCGAGCCGACAATTTTCACGACATTGGGGTTGGTTTTTTCTTCTTCGACAAAAATCCCTGCCCCTAAAGTGGCAATATCGGTTGTCGCGTTTTCAAGCGGGGCAAGAGCTGCGGCAATTTCATGCGGCGCAATGGTTGGCAAATCGCCTTGGACATTGACAATTATTTCAAAGTGACGGTCACGGTCAAGCAGTGTCAAAGCTTCATAAATACGGTCAGAACCGGATTGGTGGTCGGCACGGGTCATGATGGCTTCCATGCCATGGGCTTTGACAGCCTTTGCCACATCTTCGTGGTCGGTGGCCACGACAACGCGACCAAGATTGGCACTATTGGCCCGCTCGGCAACATGGACAATCATCGGCTTTCCGGCAATATCGGCCAGAGGTTTGCCCGGAAGCCGTGTTGAAGACATGCGGGCAGGAATAAGAATAAGTGTTTCAATGGCCATATTAACCGTCCTGAACAATTTTTGCTCCAGTTTTATAGATATTGCGTTGCCGAAGCAAAAGACTTAAATTTTTTATTCCGATAAAAATTAAGCGACTGTATTCCTCATGAAGGTATCAACGATCAACAATCTTATTGCTGTCAGCCTGTTTTGGGCTATTGTAATTTTTGCTATAAGCTTTAGCAGCAACCTTGTTTATGATAGATCGCAGCCTGAAAAGATTGTCTATTCGATTGACGGTGAAAAAATTCCAGCCACTCAAAAACCCCTGATAAAACAACAAGTATCATTAGCTGACAGACTTCAACACGCCAATTTGGAAAATGGCCGTAAGGTATTTGGCCAATGCGGTTTGTGTCATACGCCGGCAAAAAATGGTCCCGCACGTGTCGGCCCGCCTTTATATGATGTTGTTGATCGTCCCTTCGCGGCTGTTTCCGATTTTACCTATTCGCGTGCCATGCGGGCCGAGGGCAATAAAAAATGGGATTTTGCAACACTTGATGCCTATCTTGCAGCACCACGCAAATATGTGCCCGGTACGGCTATGTCATTTGCCGGTGTAAAAGGTGATCAAGACCGAGCCGACCTGATTGTATATTTGCACAGTCTTTCTGATAAGCCTGTTGAACTGCCGCATGAAAAAGACAACTGAAAAAAGTTGTTTTCGATGCATGATATGCTCATATTGGCAATGATAGGAATGAATAGGTATTCAATGAAACTTAAACTTGCTGTTTGTCTGATTTTGGCCTGTTGTAGTCTGGCAAAAGCCGAGCCGCAATGGCGCGCCGCTTTGTCTTTGGGGATTGAACCAAAATATAGTGGAGGGTTCAGCCATTTTGATTACGTCAATGTCAATGCTCCGAAAGGGGGCACTTTCAACGATAGTCGTACCGGCACATTTAACAGTTTCAATCCCTATATTGTAACCGGCACGCCGGCCGCAGGTTTTTCTTCACGTGGTGGCGGCGAACAATATGATACATTGATGGCTCCCTCGACCGAGGAAACGTCGGTCAACTATCCCCTTATTGCCGAAGCTGCCCAATATCCGGACGATTTTTCATGGGTAAAATTCCGTTTGAACAAAAAAGCGGTCTGGCATGACAAAACGCCGATTACCGTTGATGACGTGGTGTGGAGTTTTCAGGTTTTAAAAGCCAATTCACCGTTTTTCAATAACTACTACCATGCAGTAAAAAAAGCCGAAATAACAGGCGAAAATGAAGTCACCTTTATCTTCGAGGAAAAGGGCAATCGCGAGTTGCCTTATATTATGGGGGCAATGCCGGTTTTGCCCAAACATTGGTGGGAAGGAACCGGCAAAAACGGCAAAAAACGCGATATTAGCGCACCAACGTTGGAAGTGCCACTCGGTTCTGGCCCTTATCAGGTTGAAAGCTTCATTGCCGGAAAATCAATTACATGGAAACGGGTAAAAAATTATTGGGCGGCCGATCTTCCGGTTAATCGCGGGCGCTTCAACTTCGACAAAGAACATTATAGCTATTTTCTCGATCCGAACGCGGCATGGGAGGCTTTTAAAAAAGGCAATCTCGTTGACTGGAATTTGGAAAACCGCATTCAACGCTGGAACCAGAGCTATGATTTT
>NZ_CALYQK010000061.1 GCF_945285465.1 uncultured Bartonella sp.
AGTTATGCAAGAAACAACAATTGGCATTCGCGTGATTAAAGCGTTTTCGCTTGAGGAACTCATGAAGCGACGCATGAACAAAGCAATTACCGATGTTGAAATGCGTTCAAATGGCATTGCAACACTTGAAGCGGCAACAAGCCCGATTATGGAAACTTTGGCCGGTATAGCCATTGCCGTTGTTATTGGTTTTTCAGGCTATATGGCGACACAAAGAACCGGTGTGCAAGGTGAATTAATGTCGTTTATTGTCGCGCTTTTGTTGGCTTACGAACCGGCTAAAAGGGTTGCCAATGTGCGTGTCAAAATCGAATCAGGGATGATCGGTGTGCGGATGATGTTCGAGATTCTCGACCATCCGCTTTCGTTGATGGAAAAAGAAGATGCTATTGAGCTTGGCCGTTCTACTGGGAATGTCAAGCTCGAACATGTCGCCTTTGCTTATGTCAAAGACCACATGGTTCTCAACGATATCAATCTTGATATTCCGGCTGGCAAGATGACGGCTTTGGTCGGGCCGTCAGGCTCGGGAAAATCGACAATGATCAATCTTATCATGCGTCTTTACGACCCGCAGGAAGGCCGAATTCTTATTGACGGTCAGGATATTCGTGATGTCAGCTTCAAGTCTTTGCGTCAATTGATGTCTTATGTCGGTCAAGATACTTTTCTTTTTCAAGGAACAGTCAGATATAACATCGGTTTGGGACGCGAGGGGGCCAGTGAAGAAGAGATTATCAATGTTGCCAAAATGGCCAATGCCCATGACTTTATTATGGGATTGCCGAATGGATATGACACGGATGTCGGCGATAATGGCGGTAATCTTTCTGGCGGGCAGAAACAGCGTATTGCCATCGCCCGTGCCATGCTGCGCAATAGTGAAATATTGATACTGGATGAAGCGACAAGTGCACTCGATTCAGAATCAGAGACATTGATTAAAGAAGCTCTCGCACGTTTAACCACCAATCGGACGACAATTGTTATTGCCCATAGGCTGTCAACTATTTCGCGTGCCGACAAGATTGTTGTGATGAAAAACGGCGAGATTGTCGAACAAGGGACACAACGTCAATTGTTACAAATTGAAGACGGTCTTTATAAGCATCTTCATGATTTGCAGTTTAAAGACCCCGACTTTGACGATATTGACGATGGTGATGCCAAAAAATAGATAACCGATCGAAGGTGATAGATATTTCTAACGTTTAATGATAGATTTTTTGTTGTTTAAGGAAAATTGCGGCCTGATTATTTGTTGTACCGCGTTGGTTTTTTTCGCACTTTAGGCTAAATTGAATAACCGGAACAGCAAATATAGCGCTATCACTTTATTTGCGTCAATTTTACTTTTGAAAAGTGTTTTCCAAACGAGAGAGGTCGCAATGAAAGCTATCGGCTATTTCGAGAATTTACCGATTAACGATGACAGGTCTTTGCAAGACGTTGACGTTGATATGCCGGATATTGGCGATTATGATCTTCTGGTGGCAGTTAAAGCCATATCGGTCAATCCGATTGACGTGAAAACACGCCAGACAGCAAAACCGTTTGATAGCGGCGTGCGCATTCTCGGCTTTGATGCTTCCGGGATTGTGCAGGAAACCGGCAAAAATGTCAGGCATTTTCATAAAGGTGATGAAGTTTTTTATGCCGGAGCCATTAACCGGCAGGGTTCAAATAGCGAATTTCAGGCAATAGATAGCCGTCTTGTTGCCCACAAGCCCAAAAGTCTCGATTTTAAAACGGCTGCGGCTATGCCGTTAACCTCATTGACAGCCTATGAAATGCTGTTTGACCGGATTGATATCAAGAAGCCGGTTCATAATGGTAAAAATGCTCTGTTGATGATTGCCGGTGCCGGTGGTGTGGGCTCTATTGCAATTCAACTGGCACGACATCTTTGCGATGTAGAAGTTATCGCCACCGCTTCGCGTCCCCAATCACGAGAATGGGCTTTGAAAATGGGGGCGCATCACGTTATCGACCACACACAGGAATTCGCGCCGCAACTAGGAAAGATCGGCTTTTCTCATCCGGATTTTATCTTTTCAACCGCCAATTCGGATGGTTATTTGCCACAATATGTCAATATCATTGCCCCCGAGGGACGCCTCGGTCTTATTGACGGGCCAAAAACTTTTGATATCACTCCACTAAAAATGAAGAGTGTTTCTGTTCATTGGGAGTCGATGTTTACCCGTTCGGTGTTTGAGACCGACGACATGGCACGTCAGGGAGAGATATTACGCCATGTTGCCCGATTGATTGACGAGAAGAAAATTGTGCCCACTCTCTCGCAAGTTCTGTCGCCCATTAACGCTCATAATTTGCGCGAGGCACATCGTCTCATTGAAACACATCGTTCTGTCGGGAAGATCGTGCTTGAAGGTTTCTAGTTGTTTTGGTGATTGGCCTCAATATTTATCGACATTATTGACCAATAACAGTTTATAGCGCGAACGATTGTTCAGTAACGGAAAATCTGGCACTTGTGCTGCAGTAAGTGCTAACGTGTAATGCAATAAGTGCTATCAGGCGAAGATGTCATGAAGCACGGTGGAAGTTTGATGGCTTCACCGATGATCAAGGGCGCCTGAAGCAGGTTGGGTTTGAATCGTGACGGGCAATACGTTCGATCGCTTCGCTCAACGGTTCTTTTTTCACATCCATCGACGTGCCATTGGCATGCAGGATTGTTGTTTCATCGACCATAATGGCAACATGGCCTTTCCAGAAAACAAGGTCACCGCGCTGAAGCCCGTTTTTCGGGTCAATTGGCATCCCGATACTAGCTTGTTGCATGTCGGTATCACGCAAAACCGATTTGCCGACCATCATCATCGAAACAGACACAAGACCCGAACAGTCAATCCCCAGGCCACTCTTACCACCCCATAAATAGGGCGTATGGACGAAACTTTCGGCAATTTTTACATAGTCACTTGCTAATGAAATGAGCGGTGCAATGTGTTTTGTCACAACAAAGTGGCCATTATCCAGCCGAAAATAAAGTGTGCCACGGGTTTCAACGGGGTTTCCGACAACAGTCAGAAAGCTGCCCATTGACAGAGGTGTAACCATCGGGCTGCGCAAGTCGGCAGCCATATATTGGAATGTTCTTGGCACTATGACTCGATGGGTAGGCTCGGTTTCAACGGGGCCAAGTTGTGAGCGTTCCATATAGCCGACATAACTATCCTGTTGTGCCTGTACCCAGCAAAATTTATCAGTTTGTTCAAACACCAGAACATTTTCTCCAAAGAGACATTCACTTTGCCGCTCTGTCTTGATGTCGGGAATTTTATAGAGTGCTGCTGTTGGCACGATGACACGTTGTAATGTGCCATCGACAAAACGCCCGGCCTCGACTTTGCCAAGCAAACGTTTATCGGCAAGGTCAGACCGAAAGGCATTGAGGCGCGGGTCGAGTTTTTCCGTCATAGCTCTTTCAACAATGTGTATAACGCACGTATGCCTTGCGCTTCGCCACCAACCGGAAAGCCGGGTTTTTCAGCGGGTGTCCAGCCGTAAATATCAAAATGCCCCCAATGGCGTGCATTATCGACAAATTTGCGCAAGAAGAGTGCCGCAATAATAGAACCGGCAAAACCGTCGTTCGTCACATTATTAAGGTCAGCAATACGAGACGACAGTTTTGTCTGGTAAGGCATCCACAGTGGCAATTGCCAAAGCGGATCGTCGATAGTCATCGCAATTTTCGTGATCTTTTGGCCAAGGCCATCATTGTTACAATAAAAAGGTGGCACATCCGGACCTAAGGCAACACGCGCTGCACCGGTCAGAGTTGCCATATCAAACAGGTAATCGGGCTTTTCCTCGTCGCCAAAGGCCAGTGCATCAGCAAGAATAAGTCTTCCCTCCGCATCTGTATTGCCAACCTCGACTGTCAGCCCTTTGCGGCTTTTTAAGATATCGCCGGGACGGAATGCATTGCCGCTAATAGCATTTTCAACAGCCGGAACGATAAGGCGCAAACAAATGGGAAGCTTTGCATCCATAATAAGGCGGGCAAGCCCGATAACATTGGCCGCCCCCCCCATATCTTTTTTCATCAGCAACATTCCATTGGCCGATTTAATGTCGAGGCCACCACTATCAAAGGCGACGCCTTTACCAACAAGAGTAACCTTCGGATGGCTCATATTGCCCCAGCGCAAATCAATAATACGCGGCGCAACGGCGCCAGCACGCCCGACCGCATGAATCATCGGAAAATTATGTTTCAGCAAATCATCACCGCAAATACTTGTAACTTTGGCACCATAAGCCAGCCCAAGTTCGCGAATAACCGCTTCGATTGTATCGGGCTCCATGTCATTGGTTGGGGTGTTGATGAGATCGCGAACAAGAAATATCGTTTCAATGATGCGCTTCAGCTCTTTCACGTCGGTACCGGGTGCTACGGAAATTTTGAGTGATCTGTTGTTTTCGGCTTTGAGGTAACGGCGGAATTTATAACTTGCCAAACCAAGCCCCAAAAAAAGGTTAAAAGCGTCTTTTGGCAAGTTTTCAAAATGCCATTCGCCTTCAGGAAGGAATTTTGTCAGTTTGCCAGTCGGGAAAGCCTCATGACCATTGCCGATACCGAACAGAATTTTTTCAACGTCGCCATTTTTATCGGAAATCATCAGTGCTTCACCGCACTTACCGGAAAAATTATTTGCTTTGACCCAGGCGCTAATAACCGGATCTTGGCAGAAAGTGGTGTCATCATTTTCTTTAACAACGACAACCTGTCGGCTGTTTGTCGACGGGCTTGTTGAAAATTCTATTGGACAAGCGGTTACTGTGGACAAAAAATCTGACATAAATCACCTATAATTTTCTTAGCGCGACATATTCTACCAAATGGTCGCTGCCTTTGCGCAAGATAAGGTCGGCACGCGGTCTTGTCGGCAGAATATTTTCCTGTAAATTTTTAAGATTGATCGTGTTCCATAATTTTTCTGCAACAGCCATAGCTTCCTTTTCTGTCATTTTTGAATAACGATGAAAAAATGACTGCGGGTTTTGGAACGCCGTCAAGCGAAAACGGCGAAATCGCTCCATATACCAATGGCGGATAATGTCGATTTTTGCATCTATATAAATCGAAAAATCAAAAAAATCCGAAACAAAGGGTACGGCTTTACCATCATGGGGCAAATCGCGCACTTGTAACACATTGATGCCTTCGACAATCAGAATATCCGGCCGGTCAATCACAATGTGCTCATCAGGCAAAACATCATAGATAAAATGGGAATAAAGCGGGGCTGCGATATCACCCATTCCGGCCTTGATAGCAGAAAGAAAACGCAACAACTTGCCGACATCATAGGAATCGGGAAATCCTTTTCTATCCATGCGGTTTTCAGCCTTTAAAACCGCATTGGGATAGAGAAAACCGTCTGTTGTGACAAGATCAACCTTGGGGCTTGATGGCCAGCGTTTTAGAAGCTCTTGCAAAATACGCGCGGTAGTTGATTTTCCGACGGCAACCGATCCGGCAATACCAATGATAAACGGTGTTTTTGCTGTATTTTGTGTACGTAAAAAGCTTTTCCGTTTTTGAAACAGCGTTTGTATAGCTTCGACATGGGTTGACAGTAAACGCGAAAGAGAAAGATAGATTCGCTGTACTTCGTGCAGATCTATCGGGTCACCGATCGAGCGCAACCGTTTGACTTCGTCGAATGTGAGGGTCAACGGCGTATCGGCACGAAAGACTGACCATTCATGGGCGGTAAAAACACTATAAGGCGAATATTTACCGAACACAAAATCATTCAGATCATCATATTGTTCTGGAGATTTGATTGCGTCAGCCATTCTTTCGGGATGCCTTTTCCTCGAGCCCTGATTGCGCGGTTCGTTTTTGCAATTCTTCCACTACATTGGCCAATTTTATTTTGCGAATATGCCACATAACCATGAGATGATAGATCAGATCGGCACTTTCGCTGATAAAATGTTTGTCATCTTCGGTTAAAGAAGCAATCACCGTTTCAACCGCTTCTTCGCCCATTTTCTTGGCTGCACGCCCCATACCCTTTTTGACAAGACTGGCGGTATAGGAACTTCCATCATCAACCAATGCGCGTTCGCCAATAATTTTTTCGAGGGACAGCAAGGTAAAATCAGTCATCAGCCTTCTCCAAATTCATCAAGGCGTACGGGAATGCCGGCATCAGCCATATAGCGTTTTGCTTCACCAATGCTATAGGTACCGAAATGGAAAATCGACGCGGCAAGAACCGCTGTTGCATGGCCATCACGAATGCCGGCAACAAGATGCTCCAAAGTACCGACGCCGCCAGATGCGATGACCGGCACATTGACCGCATCGGCAATGGTGCGTGTCAATGCTATGTCATAACCTTCTTTTGTGCCGTCCCGATTCATGGATGTAAGCAAAATTTCACCGGCTCCTTTCTCAACAACAAGGCGGGCAAAATCAACGGCATCAATGCCGGTTGACTGGCGTCCGCCATGGGTAAATATTTCCCAGCGCCGATTGGTTCCATCTGTTGGTATTTCTTTGGCATCAATGGCAACGACTATACACTGATTGCCGAATTTATCGGCCGCTTCGGCGACAAAATCGGGGTTTTTTACGGCAGCAGTATTGATTGACACCTTGTCGGCACCGGCAAGAAGAAGCTTGCGGATGTCATTGACTGTGCGCACACCGCCGCCAACCGTCACGGGCATAAAACATTGGTCGGCCGTACGGGCAACAACATCAAAGAGCGTTTCGCGATTGTCGCTGCTTGCAGTAATATCAAGAAAACACAATTCATCGGCTCCGGCGTCATCATAGGCTTTTGCCGCTTCGGCCGGGTCTCCGGCATCAACAAGATCGACAAAATTGATCCCTTTGACCACACGGCCATCTTTGACATCAAGACAAGGAATTATACGGGCTTTAAGGGTCATTTTTTGTGCTTTCGCCTGCTTTTTCATTCGCTGCCGCAATAAGAGCCAAGGCTTTTTCGGCATTGATATGTCCATCATAAAGAGCGCGTCCGGTGATAGCACCATCCAATATAGTAGCGTCAGGCGAACAAAGGCGTTGAATATCACCCATCGATGCCAGACCACCTGAAGCTATGACCGGTATCGAAATGGAACGGGCAAGCTCGAGTGTTGAATCCCAGTTAATACCCGTTAAAACACCGTCGCGGTCGATATCGGTATAGATGATTGCGGCAACGCCGGCTCCTTCAAAACGTTGTGCAAGATCAAGTGCGGCAAGTTCAGATTCTTCGGCCCAGCCTTCTACAGCAACCTTGCCGCCACGGGCATCAATGCCGACAGCAATTTTACTTGGAAAAAGTTTGCAGGCCTCGCGTACGAGATCGGGGTTGCGAACAGCAACCGTTCCCAGAATAACACGGGCAAGCCCCTTTTCGAGCCAGTTTTCAATGTGGGCGATAGTTCTAATTCCACCGCCCAGTTGTACCGGATTTGTCGTTGTGCGCAATATAGCCTCGACTGCACTACCATTGACGCTTACCCCTTCAAAAGCACCGTTGAGATCAACAACATGAAGCCATTTGAATCCTTCAGACTGGAAATGATAAGCCTGGGCTGCCGGATCGGCACTATAAACCGTCGCTTCATTCATATCGCCCAGTTTAAGGCGCACACAAAAACCGTCTTTCAAATCAATTGCAGGGTAAAGAATCATGGTTTCCATTCCAAAAAATTGGCAATGAGTTGCAGGCCTAAGCGTTGGCTTTTTTCGGGGTGAAATTGCGTTCCGAACATATTGTCGCGAATAACGGCGGCTGTTACCGCTCCGCCATAATCGGTTGTTGCCAATAATTCATCGGTATTTTGGCAGTGAAGCTGGTAAGAATGGACAAAATAGGCATGAAGACCCTTTTCACCGGTTTTGATATTGGAAAAAAGCCGATGATCGCGCTTGAGATCGAGTGTGTTCCAGCCGATTTGCGGCACTTTTAGTGCTTTATCTTCGGGCACCATCAAAGTGACATCACCTTTGATCCAGTCAAGACCGGGGCTGACTGTTTTTTCCATGCCGCGTGACGACATGAGTTGCATACCAACACAAATTCCCATAAAGGGGCGGCCTTTTTTCAACACGATTTCGGTTAAAGTCTGAACCAGCCCATCTATCGAATCAAGTCCGGCACGACAGTCGGCATAGGCGCCCACGCCCGGCAAAACCACACGGTCGGCTTTAAGAATATCTTCGGCTTGACGAACAAGGGTTATATCAGCAGAAATCTCATGGTCACAGGCGGCGCGTTCAAAAGCTCTGACGGCCGAGCGCAAATTACCGGACCCATAGTCAATGATTGCCACCCGCATATTGTCAACCTTTCAGGGTACCTTTGGTGGAAGGCACAGCATTTTTTTGTCGGGGATCTGTTTCAAGGGCGGTGCGTAAAACGCGGGCAACAGATTTGAAGCAGGTTTCGGCAATATGGTGGCTGTTAATACCATAATGGTTGACAATGTGAAGTGTAATACCTGCATGTTGTGCAAAAGCCTGAAAAAACTCCCGCACCAATTCGGTATCAAAAGTTCCGACTTTTTGTGTTGGAAAATCGACTTTGAAGATCAAGAATGGCCGACCGGAAACATCAATAGCGGCTTTTGTGCAAGTTTCATCCATTGCCAGATCAAGCGAGGCATAGCGTTTTATGCCACGTCGTTCGCCCAAAGCTCTGTTAACAGCCTCGCCCAAGGCAATGCCACAGTCTTCAACAGTGTGGTGGTCGTCAATATGGGTGTCGCCAATTATCTTGATCGTCATATCAATGAGCGAATGGCGAGACAGCTGTTCCAACATGTGATTGAAAAAACCTACTCCCGTATCAATCGTGAATTTTCCCTCGCCATCAAGATTGATCGAAACCGAAATATTGGTTTCATTCGTCTTGCGTTTTATTTCTGCTGTGCGCGTCATTTTGTTCCCGTTCTGCAAACGTTTGGGGTATTATCCATTATTGGTATCAAATCGTTGTTTTATTTTTCTGCGTGCACATAATTTACCCCAACATATTTATTCAGGAAATTTGTCCGAGCAATTGTGTAATGAAGCATTTTAAGGCATAAGCAAACAATAGCCAATTGCTTTCACCATAATTTTTGCAACCGATCATCGTGCTGGTTAACAGATTTGCCAATGGTGCCATTTTTGGACGATTTGCGTTCTGTTATCACCGGCTGCAAGCAGAGCCCATAACAACAAACGTGCTTTTAACGGTGAAAGCCAGCCTGCCATAATGACACCATTTTTGATCAGGTCAATTTCCGCGCCCCTATAGCCATAGGTTCGGCAGGTTGTCGTGCCATTATAAGCACGGCTTGCCACAATAATTGGAATTTTATCGGCGTGAGTGCTGATTACTTCAGCTTCTGAAAAACTCACATGACCGGTCCCGAAACCGGCAATTACCACCCCGTGATAAAGCCCGCTTTCAAAAATAAGCTTCAAATGATCGTGTCCGGAAGAAAGGCACATTTCAACGAGGGCAACTTTTTTTTCGAAAGTCTTTGGTCGTTCAACCGGGTTTGGCAGGATTTGTGATGAACTAAAAAAAACGGGTCTGTTTTCAACAATTGTACCAAGGGAGCCGACAAAACCCGATTGGAATGTTTCCACTTTTAATGAATGGCTTTTTCTTACCCAATAAGGGGAGTGGATTTCATCATTCATTACCACCAGAACACCACGGTTCTTACTGTTCTTGTCTTTGGCTACAATAACTGACGACAAAATATTGGCTGGCCCATCGGCACCAGCGGCCATTGGCGGGCGCATTGCCCCGGTGACGACCAACGGCTCTTGCCTGTCCCAATAAAGTGACAGGAAAAATGACGTTTCTTCAAGTGTATCGGTTCCTTGCGTCAAGACAACACCCGATGCTCCGTTATCAAGCTGTGTTCTTGCCCAGGCAAGGGCTGCAAACAATTCGGCAAAAGTAAGTGAGCAGCTTGGTAATTTTGCCAGAGTTTCGGCATGAATTTTGGCGCAGCCGGAGAGTTCGGGGACACTTTTTACCAACATTTGCGCACTTAATTGTGGCTCGATGCCCGTTGTCTTACCTTCTACCATGGCAATTGTGCCGCCGAGAGCGCCAATAGCAATAGTGGGTAAAATCGTCATTTTGTATTTCCTTGTTGAACCGTTGGACTATTTATTCATCAACAGCATTTAACAATGCCAGAACAACTGTCTATAACAGCTATTAAGCTATTTTAGGAAAAACTCTTATCGAGTATGGTTGAGTTTTACGCTGCCAGTTCCTAAATATGCACCCTATAGCCGCGTTTTATTGCTGTTATCAAGGATGAAGCGCGTGGATAAAAGGAGTTTTCTTGTGACAGAACATAAGCCCGATACAATGTATGGCACGACCATTATAACCGTGCGTAAAGGCAATAAAGTTGTCATTGCCGGCGATGGGCAGGTGACGTTGGGGCAAACGATTATGAAAGGCAACGCCCGAAAGGTGCGTCGCATTGGTAAAAATGGATCGGTTATTGCCGGTTTTGCTGGTGCAACAGCAGATGCATTTACTTTGCTCGAGCGGCTTGAGACAAAACTCGAACAATATCCCGATCAATTGATGCGTGCTTGTGTGGAATTGGCCAAAGACTGGCGAACCGATCGTTATTTGCGTAAGTTGGAAGCGATGATGCTGGTGGCCGACAAGAATGTGACATTGGCGCTAACGGGACTGGGAGATGTGCTGGAGCCCGAAGATGGCATTATGGCTATCGGTTCGGGTGGCAATTTTGCATTATCGGCAGCGCGTGCATTGATTGATACGGATATGGATGCTGAAGCCATAGCCCGTAAAGCAATGAAAATTGCTTCCGATATATGCGTTTATACCAACAGTAATTTTATTGTTGAAACGCTTGATGCCGAATAATTTCAATCAGTTGATGGCACTTCTTGTTTTACCTTATGTGACCGGCAGGAAGTGCAAAAGAGAAAGCACTTTTAGATGAGTTCTGTATTTTCCCCCCGTGAAATAGTGTCCGAGCTTGATCGTTACATCATCGGACAAAAAGATGCCAAGCGCGCTGTTGCTATTGCGCTGCGTAACCGTTGGCGCCGCCAACAACTCGAAGGCGAGATGCGTGAAGAAGTTATGCCAAAAAACATTCTGATGATCGGGCCGACAGGTGTTGGCAAGACAGAGATTGCACGGCGTTTGGCCAAACTTGCCGGCTCACCTTTTGTCAAGGTTGAAGCAACAAAATTTACTGAAGTCGGTTATGTCGGGCGTGATGTCGAGCAGATTATTCGTGATCTTGTTGAAGTCGCCATCAACCTTGTGCGCGAAAAAAAACGCGAAGATGTGCGAGCCAAGGCTCATATTAATGCCGAAGAGCGCGTTT
>NZ_CALYQK010000062.1 GCF_945285465.1 uncultured Bartonella sp.
TTACAGGTTTAACGGTCGAGCAATGCTTGCTTTTCTTTTATGGTGCCGGCCGGAACGGAAAGTCGACGTTTTTAGACACAATTGGAACAGTGATCGGTGATTATGCCGTTACGCTATCGATCGACAGTTTTGCAGGCGAAAGCCGCCGTGGAGGTTCGGAAGCGACGCCTGATCTTGCCCGCTTGCCAGGGGCGCGGCTTGTTGCAGCCTCGGAACCAGAAATGGGCGTTCGGTTAAAAGACGCGCTCATCAAAAGTTTAACGGGCGGTGAAGTGATACCTGTGCGCCGGCTTCACGAAGATTTTTTCGAAGTACACCCGCAATTTAAAATCATTCTATCAGGCAACCACAAGCCGCGCATTGACGATACGTCAGACGGCATTTGGCGGCGCGTCTTTCTCGTCCCTTGGGAAGTTCAGATACCGAAGGAAAACGTTGATCGAGCATTGCCGGAAAAATTGAAAGCAGAACGCGAAGGCATTCTGGCTTGGATGGTAGAAGGCTGCCTTGAATATCTGAACTATGGCCTCAACCCGCCCGAAAAGGTTCTGGCAGCGACGAAAGAATATAGGGAGGATAGCGACCCGATTGGCGCGTTCATACGGGCTGCTTGCATTGTTACGGGTTCCGAAAATGACCAGGCAACGCCTGGCGACTTGTTTATTGCTTATTCAAATTGGGCTGGGAAAGAAGGCGCGGCCGAGTTCCGGCAAGCAACGTTTTCCCGCCGTTTTCCCGATTACACACGCATGTCGTGGCGATCGCCAGACAGCACGATGAGGCAATTCTGGAAAGCTAAATCTGGCACAACCGTTTACAAAGGTATTCGCATCAAAACCGAGTTTTCAACGCAGCCGTCGGAGACTTGGAGCAAATGATGTTTTTTCCTTTCCCTTTTTGTTTTTTCGCGCGCCTGCAAGCAATTTTGATGCCCAACGCGCCCTTATTCGCGAAAAAATGGGAAGCGAGGGAAGCTTCTGGAAATTTTGCAGTTTTGCGCCCCTTCAAAAGGGTTCGGGATTTCAATGACTTATGACGCTAGGGGCGCTAGGGACGCAATCTCGCGGGTTATGCATGAGAAAGGACAAAGCAAAAATGAAATCTTTTGGCCCGTGTGTGATAGATATTCAGAGGCTTTATCAGCCGTTGACAATTTTACCAAATTACGACAAGCTGCCGATGGTGCTCAAAACACCATCCAAAAGGCAGTGTCGTAACTGGTTTACGAAGCTTCCCGTATCGTCGTCATTTGGCTGCCGCAGGCGTGCCATTTGCTATGGTCGGGTGTCCGCAAGCTATACAATACCGGCAACGGGAAAGCTGCGGGCAGTGACCTTTTGGACTGTTTTGAGCACCCGACTGCCCTCTCAAAAGGGGCGTATTCAAAGGAACCAAAAGGAGGCCTGTTATGGCGCAATTTTCCCCTATTGAGGCAGAAGCTGCCCAAAATCTATCCATAAAACGTGAACTGCTAGAAGCACTGATTGAACGGCTTGTCGGTTTGCTCGATTGCATTGACGGTGACGCCGACTTTGAAGCCGACTTCGACAATGAAGATGACGGCTGCGGCGAACCGCTCTTGAGCTGGCCTGAAACAATCAATCAGGAATTCCCGATTCATACATTTGATGATGATGTTCCGGTTTTAACCATAAGAATGGCAGATGGCCGAGTTTTTGAAAGGCGGGCGAGATGAGCTCTTTACTGACATTCGATTTTGAAGACCATGTCGTGCGCAGTGTGCGGATTGATGGCGAGCCTTGGTTTGTCGGCAAGGATGTTTGTATTTGTTTGGGGATAAGCAAATATCGTGATGTGTTGGCAAACTTGGATGAAGATGAAAGGGGGTACAGTAAAGTGGGCACCCTTGGCGGAGACCAGGAGATGCTGGTCATTAATGAATCAGGTGTTTACCATCTCATTTTTCGCTCAAACAAAGCAGCGGCGCAGAGATTTCGCCGTTGGGTGCTGCACGAGGTTTTACCATCTATCCGTAAAACCGGCTATTACAGCACGGTTTCACCTGATTGGGATGAAACAGCGGAAAAGCTGCGACTTGTGCAGGAAGCGCGCCGTATCTTTGGCCGTAAAGCAGCACAGGGGCTGTGGGAACAGTTTGGTTTGCCTTTAGTCATAGATGAAAGCACACAAAAAAACATACAGGATAAGGCCAGTTTAAGCAATTATTTGCGCGACTTCATTGACCAATGTTTGATTGCCGACCCGAAAGGGCGCATCAGTGCTGATGAGTTATATAAACTTTATAGCGCGTGGGCGGCGCAAAACGCTGCACCTTATTTTACCAAGAACCATTTTGGTAAAATGTTAATTCAAGACATTGGTATGCTGCGCATTAAAGTAAGCACGTCGTTTTATTGCGGCTATCGTATTGATAGCAATTACCGCAATAAGCTTGTCCTTGGAGAAAAAGGGGAGTACTGATGGAAGGCACGCGTTCAAACCTATCCCTGTTTTTGGGTTTTGGGCTTTTCGTCTGTTTGCATCCCCTTCGGCGGGTTTGCACAAAAAATAAGGCCGCTAGGGGCGATTATGCAGAAAAATGTTTTTTGCGCCCCTTCAAAAGGTTTCAGGATTTCAATGACTTATGACGCTAGGGACGCTAGGGACGCAATCCCGCGGGTTATGCGTGTGAATAAACAAAACAAAAAATGAATTATTTTTGTTCCATGTATGGCGTCATTCTTCCTCCCCTTGCGCCCCTTGCGTCCCTTGTCTTGTGTTTTTTCTTTTATTTTCAAAACGATAGAAGAAACAAGAAAAAGGGAATGAAGGGCAGGTAGAACAGAATTTGGGCAGATAAAGAAAAAATGGAATAAAAATGAAAAAAATTAAGATTGAAAAACTTTTGGAGTGGGCTTTGTTGCATGAACTTTCAAAAGGCGGCGGAGAAGATGGCATTGCAAGCCCGCGTTCGGCTTGGGCTTTGATGGAACATGTTGGAACGCTTGGCGTGCACATCGACCTGACACGAGGTCGTCAGGATTTGCCAATGTGTTTCGAACAGGGGGATCCGCATCCTGATGCTGTAAAAGTCGGAGAGGCAATCAAAAACCTTAAGACCCGTGATTTTTCCTGCCCGGAAGTCACGTTCGAAATGTTGCCATTGGAAGATTGGCCGGAAGAAGCCAAAGAATTAGCCCGCCCCGATTTTGAAAACGTATTGGGCCGGTGGCATAAGTGCTCAAGAAAAGATCAAGCAAAGGCGGTCATAGCCCTTGTGATCTCGTGTGCGATTTTAAAAAAACAGCCGGAATGCATTTTTTTAAAACCAACTGTCGAAGTTATTGATACAGGCAGCAAACAATCAGGCTGGTATGTAAAACAAACGCGCGTTGATTCATTCGGGCGGGCTGTAGTGATAGAGGTAGACGGGTTCAATCGAAAAACGAAAAGATTATTGCCGGGAGCATATCAGAAACGTAAGCTTGTCCCATCGCAGAAAACAAAGGTTGCGGAGTGGTTGGATAGGTATGTCTGGGAGAAAGCAGTAAAATTTTTATTTGATGATTTGGTTGGCACACTTTCTGATTTTGAGCTGATTCGTGCGTAAATTAAAAAAATCATAAAAATAATTATTATTATAAAACAAAAGGTTATGTATATTTTTGGACAATTTTAAAAAAAGAAACTTGACTGCGCTAAAAATTTGACATACGAAAAAGACACTGGAAAAGGTCCAGAGAGATAACCCCGCCCGCAAGCGGGGTTTTTTATTGGGAAAATCAACATGCCGCTAACAATGACATGGGCTGACATCGAAGGTTTCGTGAAGTTCAGCAAAGTCATGAAGAACATGGACAAGAATGTTCAAAAAGCGGCGGTCCATGCATTGAACCGCACAGGTGATTCAGCGCGGGGGCAAGTTCGGAAAACTTTGGCAAAGCAGACAGGTCTGAAGCAAAAGGTATTGCAAAAAGCTTTGAAGACAAACAAAGCAAAAACCGGACGATTATCGTACGAGATTTTTTCAAAGGGCGGCGATATTGCCTTGAAGTTCTTTGCGCCACGTGAAACACGCGGCGGGGTTTCTGCCAATCCATTCGGGCAACGAAAAGTATTTGCATCGACTTTTATGAAGGGCGGTTTGTTTCCAAACCGGCATGGAAATGTTTTCCACGGGCACGTTGTTGCTCGCAAAGGGGGCGACCGGTTTCCGATCAGGGTTATTAAGTCTGGCGTCGTCATCCCGAACGAAATGGTTAAGGGCGCGAGCCAAGCCGCTTTTGAAAAGGCAGTGAAGGAAGTTCTGCCAAAACGCATGGAGCACGAACTCCAGCGATTGGGTCTGTAGGTCTCCCAAAGCAGGCCTTATAAGGCTACACAGCAAGCAGAACGGTGGCAAGTTATCCGGTTTTTGTGAATATTATCAATCATTTAGACAATATTCATTAAACACCACCCCCCCCATTAGGTACCTTACAACCGGTCCATCACCCCCACGGCACGGGGAGCCCCGAGATTTTGCTAGTAGATCGGGAAAAAAGCGGTACACGCTGCACACGTGTGTTTACACACATTGCACAGTTTTTGACGGATAAGACGAATGGAAGAGTGGCTCTCGATATCAGAGGCGGCGCGGCGGTTGACCGCGACTGGTGATAAAATTGAGCGGTCAAGCCTTTCCCGATACGTGGCGCAGCACGCCGAAGCATTACCGCAACGACAAGAGGGTCGCGAAAAACAAGTTGAATTTGGAGCGCTTCTCCAGCACCGGAAAGAAAATATCAGAATTGTGCCGCAGCCGGTTGTTCAGAAGCGGACGCAATTTGTTGGCACTCAAGCCGATGGAGCTGCAAGAAAAGCACAAGCGGACGCAGAGCTACGCGAGATGGACCTTGCGGAGCGGCGCAAAATTTTAACGAGAACGGCGGAGGTTGACCGTGCGGGGCGTGACGCCATCGCGTTGATGCAAAGCGCATTTGAACGAACGGTGGAAACGGTCGCTGCCGATGTCTCACTAAAATATAACTGGGATGAACGGACAGCCCGATCAGTTTTGAAACGTTTTGCTCGTCTTGGCTTGGAAAGTTTTAATCAAACAATTCTCGACCGGCTGGATTCAATGAAGCCAGAACCGGGCGAGTTGGAGGTCCCGGAAGAGAGCTGAAGCAACAGCGCGAGAATAAGGATCGACGATTCAAAATGGAAAATACGGATCACTTTATTCTGCCAAACGGCGCAAAGGTTCTCTTTCGGGCGCTTGCGGCCGCAAGTAAGAAGGTTGAGGAGCTGTCCGTTTCGGAATATGCGGATAGATACCGCATTGTTTCGCCTGAAAGCGGCTCACCGTGGCCCGGCCCATTCAAGACGTCGAGGGTGCCATATTTACGAGAGCCGCAAGATTGCCTTCACCCCGATCATCCGGCACGACGGGTAACAGCAAAATGGGCGGCGCAGCTTGGCAAAACGACGGTGATGGAAAATTGGTTCTGTTTTGTTGTCGATTGCGCGCCAGGATCAATGATGATTGTTTTGCCGACATTGGACGAGGCAACGAAATTCAACCGGATAAAGCTTGGGCCAACAATCGAAGCAACGCCGCGCATCGCGCACAAAGTGTTACCGGTCAACAGCCGCGACGAACAAGGTTCGACAACAGCATTTAAAAAGTTTGCCGGCGGATTTTGCCAGATTGTCAACGCTGGTTCTTCAAAAGGCCTGCAGATGGTGTCGATCAAAAATCTGGCAATGGATGAAGTGACCGGATACCCGCTTGATGTTGATGGTCGCGGAAGCCCGCGAGATCAGGCTCGGGCGCGGCAAAAGGCTTACGGAGATTTTGCCAAAGAATGGCAGGGGTCGACGCCTGGTATTGTCGGCGAATGCGCAATCACTGCCGATTTTGAGGCAGGCGATCAAAGATATTATTACGTACCCTGCCCGCACTGCGGCGGCTATCAGGCGCTTGAATTCGACCACATGTCGGGGCCCGATGACAAACACCCGTCGGCATATTTTACCTGCATTGGTTGCGGTGGCGTGATTAAAGATGGTCACAAGCGCGACATGTTGCTTGGCGGCATTTGGATTGCGCGGCACGTTCGAAAAGGTGAGAAACCTGTTCCGAAATTTATCGCGGCGGAGGATATCGCTAAATATGTGTGCCCGCCATGCGAAGGCCGGTGTGCAGGTTTGCAGCCGAGCTACCAGCTTTGGGCGGCATATGCACCGCGTGAACGTTGGTCGGACATCTGGACCAGATGGATTGAAGCGCAAGACAATACGCAAAAAATGCGCGTGTTTTATCAGCAGGATCTGGCTTTGGCTTATGACCCCGGCGGCGCAGAAGTAGACTGGGAAAAGCTTGTCGAAGCTGCGGCTCGTTCCAACGAGCAGTCGCGCGTTGTGCCGGCAGACGCCGGGCTATTGGTTTCGGCTGCTGACGTGCAAGGTTACGGGATCAAATGGGCGGTTTATGCAATTGGTCCAGGCGGGCAACGATGGCTTATTGATCGAGAAGTGTTTGAAGGGCCGCCAGATCAATCGGATGAGCCATGGATCGCATTGTCGGATGCGTTGGAGCGACAATATCCGACGGCGGGTGACAAACTGAAAAGCATTGATCTTTCCGGCGTCGATTCAGGTTTTGCGACCTATCGCGTCTATCGTTTTTGCTCCTCGAGGCCGAAGGTTTTCGCGTTGGATGGCCGCGCGGCTCATGGATTGCCATGGCTTGGCACGCCGTCAAAGCGAGACATTCGTGACCATAACAAACGCTTGATTGCGAAGGCCCAACTCTATCCGGTCGGAAATTATGACGTCAAAACGGAATTGGTGGCATCTCTTGCCAATTTCATTCAGGGTCCGGACAGTCAAGGAATGTGGCCGACGAATACTTTTCATTTGCCGCCGGATCTTTGTGATGATGCGTTGGCGCAAGAATTAACGGCTGAACGGCTGGTTGATCCGGATGAAGAGGCGCGGGCATCAGTCAATCGACACACAAAGAACCTCATCAATTCGCGAGCGCCGAGACAATGGAAAAAGATCATCGGACGGAAGAACGACTGGTTCGATACGTCTGTTTATGCCTTTGCATTAGGCTGGTTTTTGGAACGGAAAAACCGGCTCACAAAAGAGAAATGGCATGATTTGCTCATTGATGTGCACGGGAAAATAGCGGAGCCGGATCTGTTTAACGCCGGTTTTGAGGGTCCGTTTGAAAAGAAAAAGACGCAGGAAAAAGTCGGACAGAAATCGCTGGCCGAATTGGCTGCGTTGCTCAACAGGTAATGATCCGGTTTTTGATAATTTGATGGTGGAAAATGGCTGCAAAAATTAAAAATATTAAGCGGTTTTCTGCTGGCAAGCGCAACGGTAAACCGATCGGATTGTCTAATAAGCGGTCAAAAATATCGGCTGGTTATTTGCGGGGCGAACCGGGGTCAACATTGGGCGGCACGGTTTTGTTTGGCACCGGTTTTTCCGCGCTGCGCGATCGTGCGGATGATGTGCGCGCGGCGTACATCAAAGCGAACAGTCGCGCCAACGATGCAGCGCTTAACAGTGGCTGGATTGCCGGTGTTATCGAAACCATCGTGACATTGATGATCGGAACGGGTCTTCGGCTGAACGCCAAACCGGACATGTCGTTTTTGGGGTGGGACGAAAAACAAGCGGCAGATTGGGCGCGGCACGTCGAAAAAAGGTGGGAGCTTTGGGCATCACAGGCTTATGAAGTCGATGTTGCAGGCCGGTTTACGATGGCGCAGCTTGAAGCGGCGGCAATCCGACAGTGGTTTGCAACAGGCGAAATTGTCGGCAGAATTGTTGAGCTGCCGCGCCGTGGTGCTCAAACATGCACCAAGGTACAACTCATCCCGTCTCATTGGCTATCGCAGGAAACAACGCCGGATAACCGGCTTTTCCAGGGCGTCTACCAAGATGAATATGGGCTCGCCGCCGGTTACCTTTTTGAATTCAAAACCGGTTCATCGGAAGTACGGACAAAAAAGTACTATCCGGCACGTGATGCTTATGGCCGCCCGCGTGTTTTTCATATTTTTGATGGTGCAGCAGGACAAGTGCGGGGGATTACGCCACTCGCGCCAGCCCTAAAAATAGTGCGGCAATACGGGGAGCTTGCCGACGCAACACTAACCGCATCCATGATACATGCGGTTTTTGCCGCAACAATTGAAAGTGATTATCCAACCGACGAGGTTATGTCCGCACTGGAGAGTGAGGCAGAAGAAAATAAGAAAACGCCGTTTTTGCAATATCTTACGCGCAAGACGGAATATTACGACAAAGTTAATATTGATTTGGCGAACCATGGCAAAATTGCACATCTCCTCCAGGGTGAAAAGCTGCAATTGCATTCGAGCGGACAACCGAACTCAACTTATGAAGCTTTCGCTAATTTTTTATTGAGAGAAATTGCCGCGTGTCTCGGCGTGATGCCATCGGATCTAACGGGCGATTTTCGGGGCGACACATATTCATCGGTTCGGATGGGGATAGCAAAAAAATGGCCGCTCATGGAATACCGGCGGAGAATAATACCCGGCCGATTTGCCCAAACAGTATACGAGGCATGGCTTGAAGAAGAAATCGATGCTGGTCGTATCGAATTACCGGGCGGCGTCGACACGTTTGTTGCCAATCGCTCTTCATTGTTGCGGGGCGATTGGCGAGGGCCAGCCAAACCGCAAGCAGACGATTTAAAAGCCGCGAAGGCTTATCAAACGTTGATGCAGCTCGGCGTGGTTTCGCAAGAAATGGTGTGTAACGACCTAGGCGTTGATCATGAAGATGTGCACGAACAGCTCGCACGCGAAAAAATCAGCCGCGCGGCAAAAGGTCTGCCGGAGCCGGTGCTCGGACAAAACATAGCGGCACAACCGGAAGAAAATGAGGAATGAGATGGCGTCGATTTTTGATGGCATAGATATGGCGGACCCATGCGCCGTCTATCCGATTTTGGAGGCCGCCTATTACAGGCTGCTGGCTGGCGAAAATGTTGTTCGCAGTAAATTCGGCGACGAAGAAATGCAATTTTCAATCGCCGACGCGAAAGTGCTCGAAAAAAAAATTGCGGATTTAAAAGCACAGTGCCGCGCGAAGAACAGCGGACGGACTGCACGGCGGCACGCAATCCGGTGCGGGTGGAGGTGACAGTGGATTATGAATGAAGCTTTTAAAATTATCGACTTGGTTGTTAATCGCCCGCTTCTCATCACGCCGGAAAAAGCAGCGGCCATTTATGGAGTGGTGACAGACCACAGCAAACCACATTTGAATCAGCTTGACGAAGAACCGATCAAACGCGATTCAGCTGGGCGGGTTGTAGGAAAACCCTATCAACTCATTGATAGGAAAGTCGCTGTTATTTCAGTTGTTGGAACATTGGTCAATCGCGGCGGATGGATTGGTGCGCAATGCGGTGTGGTTTCGTACGAAGGGCTAGAAAAGCAGATCAAAACGGCCGCGGATGACGATCAAGTCGAGGCAGTCATTTTTGATTTTGATTCACCTGGCGGCGAGGCGACGGGCTGTTTCGAATTGGCGGAGCGAATACGTGACCTCACAGCAAAAAAACAAACGGTTGCGTTTGTTAATGGAATGGCTTGCTCGGCCGCTTATGCACTGGCTTCGGCAACGGGCGAAATTGTTGTGACACCTTCAGCATCAATCGGGTCGATCGGTGTCTTATGCATGCACGTTGACTATAGCCGTCAATATGACGCGGAGGGGATTACGCCAACTTATATTTTCGCGGGGAAGCATAAAGTAGACGGCAACCCGACTGAACCGCTTAATGACGCCGCGCGCTCGAGTTTGCAGGAAAAAGTCAACACATTTTACGACGACTTTTTGGCAACAGTTGCAAAAGGTCGTGGCAAGCGTTTTCCGGCGGCGGCGGCAAGGAAGACGGAAGCACAGGTGTTCTTGGGCAAAGAAGCTGTCGCATTGGGGCTAGCAGACCGCTTGGGCACGTTCGACCAAGTGGTTGCTTCGCTAAGCCGGACAACAGATCGAACAATCTTAAAAAACAGGCAAGGAGTGACGAGAATGGAAGCAGATGATAGTGCGGCGGCACAAGCCGTCGAAGGCGTAAAAAAAGACACCGGCAAGGCAATTGCAGAAGCCAAGGCCGAAGGCGAAAGCATTGGCGCGAAGGCAGCCTACGAAAGGTTGAACACAATCGTTTCAGCCGAAAAAGTCTCGCAAGACGCAGGCCGATTGAAGGCAGCCGTGGATCTTGCGATCAAATCACAAAATATGAGTGCGGAAGATGTGATTGCTTTTGTGACAAACAATGTCACAGAGGCAAAAGCACAATCGTCGGCATCACTTGCAAGCCGGTTAAGCGTGGCAAAAGATGACCCACTTCTGACAGCCGCCGAGGTACCCTCGGAAGAAGTTGGCCCTTTGACGGCAAAAGCGAGGGAAATGGCGAAGATCAAAAGCAAAAGTTTTGGAGGAAACCATGTCGGTTGAAAAGGTTGACGTTTACGAGAATTTTTCGTTCGGAGGCGAAGAGGCAATGCCGGTTCGTGTGGCGGCGGGTGATTATAAGCGGGGCGAAATTTTGGGCCGCGTCGGGAATGTTTATGGAAAGCTCGATATTGAAAACGCAGTGCCCGCCGCAATCATGCCGTTTGATTTGAAAATCACAGCGGAGAGTGTGAAGTCGGTTTACGTGTCGGGGAATTTTAACCAAAGCCGTTTGGATTTTGGCGGCAAGGATGTTGAGACTGTGAAAACGGCTTTGCGTGATGGTGGAATTTATG
>NZ_CALYQK010000063.1 GCF_945285465.1 uncultured Bartonella sp.
AAAAATCGGCTACTTCGCCAATCACCGCCGGAATGCGGCGGAGGAGTGCCAACCTGTTAGCTCTGACGGCTTTATTTTCGTCATTGACAAGCACTTTTTCAAAAAAAGCATCAACCGGTTGGCGCAAAACGGCCAAGGCAATCAAAGCACCGGAAAAATCGCTGGAAGAAATATGTGATTTTGCCGCATTTTCAGCCGTTATGATCGCTTTATAAAGTTCTGCTTCCTCTTTTTCGATGAAGAGTTGCGGGTCAACATGTTCAGCAACTTCGGTCGATTTTTTAATCTCGGCTTCAAGAATATTGAAAGCGCGTTTGGAACCGACAAGCAAATTGCGACCATCATCGGTATTGATAAATGAAATTAATGCTTCAACACGACGGGCAACTTGTAAAAGATCATCTGCATCAGCACCGAGAACTGCATCAATCGCGTCATGGCGCGCACCTTCGTCTTTTAAATAGACCTTTAGCCGTTCATGGAAGAACGACAGCAGGTCGGCAAGAACTGGCGCCGTCTTGTCAGCGATTTCCTTTTCGAGTTTTTTCTCTTCCATCGACAATGTATTGTCGATGTCTTCGGCACCATCGGTCTCGCGGGCTTTTTCGTTGTGCAGCTGTTCTTCATAGAGGCTCAACCTACGCTCGATTGTATGGCGTGAAATAAGGCTAATTGCTTGCCTGAAAATAGGCATGAGGTGAATTGTCCAATCACGAGCCAGAAGAAGGCGTATTACACCTAGGCAAGCACGACGCAATGCAAAAGGATCCTTCGAGCCGGTCGGCTTTTCGTCAATCAACCAGAAACCGACAAGTGTATCAATTTTATCGGCAAGAGCAACGGCTATGGAAACGGAATCACGCGGGACACGGTCTGTCGGGCCTTGTGGTTTATAATGATCCTCTATTGCCTGGGCAACGCGGCGATCTTCTCCCTGAAGAAGAGCATATTTATGTCCCATGACGCCTTGTAATTCGGGAAATTCACCGACCGCTTCAGTTTGGAGATCGGCTTTGGCAAGCACAGCTGCACGCCGCGCAAGAGCATGTTCGGCACCAACTAGTGAAGCAAGAGTTGTGGCCAGTGCGGCAATGCGTTCGACACGCGCCCCTTGTGTGCCAAGTTTAGCATGGAATGTCACATTGAGGTGGTCAAGACGCGCCATGCGTTGATCGAGCGGTTTTTTAAGGTCAAGACTGAATTTTTCTGCCGAGAGTTTCAGTTCGTCAAGGTCTGGCAAATCATGCTGGTCAGTGTGCCAGAAATACAGCGCATCCGACAGGCGCGCCCGCACTACCTTGGCATTACCATGTGCAATTTCTTTGCCGCCATCTGGTGCGACGATATTGGAAACCAGAACAAAATGGTTGGACAATTTATGCTCTTGGCCATGTTTGCGTGTTACAAAGCACTTCTGGTTAATGCGAATGGTAAGCTGAATAATTTCTGCAGGAATAGCAAGGAAACTTTCTTCAAATTCGCCCATAAGAACAACTGGCCATTCAACCAGATTTGAAACCTCTTCGGCAAGCGCTTCATCATCGACAAGGTCGAGCCCTTTTGCAAAACAGAGATTTCTGGCATCAGACAAGATGATCTCTTTACGGCGGTTGCCATCCAGAATGACTTTCTCATTTTCGAGTTTTGTTACATAGTCTTCAAAACGACGAACCTCTATTGCTTTTTTCTCACTTAAGAAACGGTGGCCAAAGGTCAGATTATTACTGGCAAGGCCCCCGACTTCAAATGGAACAACGGCTGTTTCTTCATTTTCAGAGCCGAAAACACAAAGAATATTTTTCAGCGGACGAATCCAGCGTAATGCATTCGCACCGGTTGACTGGCTGCCCCACCTCATTGATTTTGGCCAAGGAAAACCGCGAATAATATCCGGCATAATATCAGCGATAATTTCTTCGGCACTACGCCCTTTTCGGCTGATTTTGGCGATATAAAAATCACCTTTTTTCGGATCTGTCATGATTTCGGCCTGGCTTATATCTTGCAAGCCGGTCGAGCGCAAAAAACCATTAATCGCCTGTTCGGGTGCTTTTGTGCTGGGGCCTTTTCGCTCTTCATGGATATCTTTCGAGCGCGGGGTAAGTCCTCTTATATCGAGAGTTAGCCGACGTGGCGTCCAATATTCTTTTGCCGCATCATATGTAAGCCCGTGGTCAACAAGTCCGTTTGTTACCAGCCTTTTTAAGTCACCGGCGGCTTTTCGCTGCATACGGGCGGGAATTTCTTCACTGAAGAGTTCTAGAAGAAGATCGGGCATCAGGCTTCTCCTTTATAATTGATACCGCCGGCATCGGTTGCCAAAAATGCTTCGCCACAACGGCGGGCAAGATCGCGAACCCTTAAAATATAGCTTTGTCTTTCGGTCACTGAAATGACGCCGCGTGCTTGCAAAAGATTGAAAACATGGCTTGCTTTAATACACTGGTCATAGGCAGGCATAACACAAAGGTGTAGTCCATGCTTTCCATGTGGTTTGCCAGCTTCCAGAATTGCCGCACATTCACGTTCGGCATCAATAAAATGGCGATGTAAAAGTTCTGTATCGGCAAATTCAAAATTAAAGCGCGAATATTCCTGTTCGGCTTGCAAGAATATGTCGCCGTAGCTGATTTTGTCCTTGCCCTCACGCCCGTTGAAGTTCAATGCGTAAACATTATCAACGCCTTGAATATACATGGCAAGCCGTTCAAGGCCATAAGTCAGTTCGCCTGAAACCGGCGAACATTCAATGCCGCACACCTGCTGAAAATAGGTAAACTGGGATACTTCCATACCATCGCACCAACATTCCCAACCAAGCCCCCATGCTCCCAATGTCGGGCTTTCCCAATCATCTTCGACAAAACGAACATCGTGCAATTGCGTGTTCAGGCCAATGGCTCTCAACGATCCGAGATAAAGATCCTGCAAATCATCCGGAGAAGGTTTGAGCAAAACCTGAAACTGGTAATAATGTTGCAAGCGATTGGGATTTTCACCATAACGTCCATCAGTGGGGCGGCGTGAAGGCTGGACATAGGCAGCTTTCCAAGGGCGCGGGCCAAGAGAGCGTAATGTCGTTGCCGGGTGAAATGTACCAGCCCCGACTTCCATGTCATAAGGTTGTAAAATAGCGCAACCATATTGCGCCCAATAATTCTGCAATGTCAGAATAAGTCCCTGAAAAGAGCGTTTCGGATCAAGATATTCGGGCAGGTTCACAATATATTACCCTTATTGAGGTTGATAAAAACAAGAACCGGAAACTGAATCTCCGATAGTTGAAAATGTCTATTCTTTCATGTCACCATGGTCAAGGGACGTTGCCGGCCAAAAACATGATCAATGCGACAGCTTGAAAATTTTCTAGCCGTTTTTTTCGGCTTTTTCAGCGTGATTTTCTGGAACAGGAGCCTTTAGACCGGATTTGAGTTTTTCTTGAATTTTTGCCAGTTCTTCGGGGTCGGGTTTGCCGGCAATTGCATGGTTCCATTGGTATGTTGCTTCGAGTTTGCGCCCGACCATCCAATAGGCATCACCCAAGTGATCGTTGATTGTTGCATCCTCGGGACGCAATTTTATGGCATCTTCAAGCGTTTTTACCGCATCGTCATAACGGCCGAGCTTATAATAAGCCCAACCCAGGGAATCAACAATATAACCGTCTTGTGGCCGCAACTCGGCAGCTTTTTTGACCATATTCAAAGCTTCATCGAGTTTTTCGTTGCGATCAATTAACGAATAACCAAGATAGTTCAACACTTGCGGATGATTGGGGTAAAGTTCAAGTGCTTTACGAAAATCCGGTTCGGCTTTGTCCCATTGTTTAAGCCGTTCTTCGGCCATGCCACGCTGGTAAAACATCAACCAATTTTCTTTTTCGAGGTGCGGTATACGGGCAATAGCGCGGTTCATGACTTCGGCTGCTTTGTCGAAAGCTTTATCCTGCATATAGACACCCGTCATTGCCATTGAAATGCGCTGATCTTCGGGGAAATCACGTTCCAATGCCGCCAGATGATGAATCGCATCCTCACTTTTTCCGGTATCGGCAAGGATTAATGCAAGGCGTAATTCGGCATCCCGGTAATAAGAGGATTTTACCGGTATTTGCTGATAGATTTCTATGGCCCGGTTATTTTCCGCGAGCTTTGACGAGATATCGGCAAGCTGGAACAGTGTTGCATCATTATGGGGGCGCAATGCTGCGGATAATTGTAAAAAAATGCGGGCAAAAGCTTCGGCTCCGCCTCGATTGATTGCCGTTCCCAGATCATAAAAAACTTCACCCGCCCCCTCTTGTGGTGTTTTGACCAACATATCGAGTGAACGACCATCTTCAACGCGCTGCCGAATATTTTTTAACGCATCGCGGCCTGTTAGCATTTTTTCACCCTCGAGCAATGCCGTAAGCGCTTCGTCATGTTTGTTGTTGCGCAAAAGGAAAGAGGCATAGGAAATAATGATACGTTCATAGGTATCAGGCGCGGCAGCACCACCTTGCTGGTCATTCAATGCCTGTTTATAATATCGTTGCGCGTCGTCTTTGCGTCCGGCAATGTCGTTCATCAACGCCATATGATAACTTAAAAACAGGTCATACCAGACCGGGCCGAGGAGTTTGGTGACTTCGTCAATCGCTGCTGTTGTATTGCCTTGGCCGAATGTTGCCCAGGCACGAATAAGGCCGATTGACAGTGTGTCCATATCAGAAGGATCGGAAAACTTCAGTTCATCCTTTGCTAATACATAATTCTTGCGAATGAGAGCATCGCTCGCCAATGTCAGTCTGACATAACGTTCCATGTCGGTATTGTTTTGCAGATGTTTGGCCAGACGAACCGCATCGTTGAATTTGCCAGCGGACAGGAGAGCAAGCAACATATCCTGCTGCATGGAGACATTATCGGGTTGGTAATCGAGTGCTTGCTTGAAATAAGAAATCGCCAGATCGATATGGTTGTCGCTCGCAGCAACACGACCAGCCAGATAGGCACCGGCAAATGACCCGGCTTTGACAGGTTCTTCCTTTTTTGCCAAGGCAGATACACTCATCAATATCGTCCCGGCAGTAAAAAGTGCAACAAGACGGGTCACTTTTGTGGCTTGCATAGAAAAATCCTCGTTCCAACGTAATGTAGGTTGGCCACTCTATAAGTTGCATCCAGCCAATTTGTTTAAATATATATTTTATTCATAGCAATTTTTAAGAGAAGTCAATTCACTCGTGAGATACAAAACTCTATAATCTGGCAAAGTGCAGCCTTTTCGGCTGTATTGTTAACGCCCGCCAGCGCCTTGAGAGCTTCTTCGCCATAAAAGCGAGCCTGTTTTATCGTGTCTTCAAGGCTATGATGTTTTTTCATCAGTTCCAATGCTCGAAAAAGTGCTTCATCATCGTTTTTCCCATCTTCAAGGGATTGTTTCCAGAAATCTTTTTCTTCTTTGCCACCACGCATATAGGAAAGAATGACAGGCATGGTTATTTTCCCTTCACGAAAATCATCGCCGGTATTTTTTCCCAAATTTTCAGCATTGCCACCGTAATCGAGAACATCATCAACAAGTTGGAATGCAAGACCGAGAGAGGTTCCATACTGGCGAAGGGCATTTCGCTCGTTTTCACCATATCCGGCAATAATTGGCCCAACTTCGGCTGCTGCCGAAAACAGCGCAGCAGTTTTTGCATTGATAACTTTAAGGTAATCCTTTTCACTTGTCGTCAGGTGTTTGGCCGCAGCCAGTTGCATGACCTCACCTTCAGCGATGATGGCGGCGGCGTTTGCCAATACCGACAGGGCATCCATTGAATTGACGTCAACCATCATTTTGAAAGCTTGCCCTAACAAAAAATCGCCGACAAGAACGCTTGCTTCATTTCCCCAGATCATCCTTGCTGTCGATTTTCCACGCCGCAAATCGCTATCATCGACAACATCGTCATGAAGAAGTGTAGCCGTATGCATAAATTCAACCGCAGTTGCAAGTTTTATGTGACCTTTGCCCTCATAACCGAACATCCGCGCTGCAGCTAATGTCACCATCGGACGCAGCCTTTTGCCGCCGGAAGAAATAAGATGATTAGACACTTCAGGAATCATTTCGACATCTGACCCCGCCATAGAAATGATAAGTTCGTTAACTTTTTTCATGTCAGATTGTGTGAGGTCAATCAATGGCTTGATAGATGCCTGATTGGTGGTTTTTTGTTCCGTCTTATTTTCAGCAACCAATGCCCTTACTCCTGAAAAATCTGATGATTTTCGCCGCACTTTAATGAAGCAAACTAATCAACTCAAGCGCGATAGTGGTTTAGATAACGCGTTTTAAAAAATATTTTAGAAAAATAACAATTTTATTTTGCACGACAGTGCGCATTGGAAAAAAATGTGTAACATGGCATGATGATTGAATTGATACGCACCAACGATATTGTTTTGCTTTCCCTTGTCGAAAGTCTCATGCGCTCTGCTGGCATTATGTATTTTACCGCGGATCGAAACACCAGTTTGACAGAATGTTTGCTCGGTGTAATCCGATGCCGCTTTTTAGTTGAAGCGCAACGACAGGAAGAAGCAAGACAAATTTTAATTGATGCCGGACTCGCTAATGAATTATGTGATGGATGATCAAACTGATACGATAGAAAATAATGAAACGTTAGACCAGTTCCATCGCGGTGGTTTTTATCTGGTTCAACCCCGTTCTCGAGGGCATCGCTCGGGCATGGACGCTATGCTTCTTGGCGGACTTGTGCCGACAGGCTTTCAAGGTGAGATTGTAGATCTCGGTGCGGGGGCAGGAGCGGCTGGTTTTGCCGTTGCTTCACGATGCAAAAATGTCAAAGTTACGCTTGTCGAACGCTCGCCTTTTATGGTTGCTTTTGCCAAAAGAAATATTGCACTGGCTGAAAATGCCGGATTGGCAGGGCGGATGAGGCTGGTTTCGGCTGATGTGACTTTGCGTGGTGAAGAAAGAAAAAATGCCGGACTTAGAGATAATGCATTTGATTTTGCTATCATGAATCCGCCATTCAACTCTGCCTTTGACCGTCAAACACCTGACGCATTGAAAGCGGAAGCCCATGTTATGCCCGCCGATATGTTTGAAAAGTGGATCAGAGCGGCTGCGGCCATTGTCAAGCCCTCGGGTTTTTTGGGGTTGATTGCCCGGCCGCAATCATTGGCGGATATTCTTGAAGCACTTGCCGGACGTTTTGGTGATATCAAGCTGTTTGCCGTCCATGCGCGTAAGGGTGAACCGGCAATTCGTATCCTCCTTCATGCCAAGCGGGCAAGCAAGGCGCCACTTTCGGTGATGCCGGCATTTTATATTCATGAACACGAGCGGCAGGCATTTGCACCGATAGTTGACGCAATCAACAATGGCAAACTGGGAATCTGGGATATGCGTTAATTAAATGTTGCTTTTTGTCATTTAGATCTTAAATGAACAGGGTGCTAATTTATGGTGTAAAGCCTTTCTTTTCAGGAGTTTTAACTGTGTGCGGTTTTTTCAAGCGTTTTATTCCACGTCGTTTTCGTTCCAAGGCAGTGGAAATTCCAGTTGTCCGCCTAAAAGGCATAATTATGGATGCGTCTTCGCCATTGCGCCAAACATTGTCGCTTGGTTCGTGTGCCAATGCATTGGAAAAAGCTTTTTCGGATAAGGAAGCACCGGCAGTAGCGATAGCGGTTAATTCTCCGGGTGGTTCACCTGTTCAATCGCGGCTGATTTTTCGCCGGATTCGTGATCTTGCCGAGGAAAAAAATAAACGTGTTCTGGTGTTTGTCGAGGATGCGGCAGCTTCCGGCGGCTATATGATAGCTTGTGCAGGTGATGAAATTTTCGCTGATCCGTCATCTATAGTGGGTTCCATTGGCGTTGTTTCATCTTCATTCGGCTTTACAGAGCTTTTAAAAAAGATCGGTGTCGAACGGCGCGTTTATACGGCAGGTAAAAATAAAGTTTCGCTTGACCCGTTTCAACCGGAAAAAAAGGCCGATATCGACCATTTGAAAGCGTTACAACTCGAAATTCATGAAACTTTTATCAATCTGGTCAAAGAAAGACGCGGTACTAAGCTTTCTGACGATGCCAATCTCTTTACCGGTATGTTCTGGACCGGTAAAAAAGGAAAAGAGCTTGGCCTTGTTGATGAGCTTGCCGATTTGCGTAGCGTTATCAAACACCGTTATGGGCAAAATGCGAAAATGCGGCTTGTCAGTTCATCGCGTGGTTTATTCGGGCGTAAAAGCCCTGCTATTTCTGCCGGTTTTGTTTCTGCAACTGTCGACGGATTGATTGTTTCGGCCGAAGAACGGGCTCTATGGCAGCGCTATGGACTTTAAAAAGCCAAAATTGTTATCAATCATCATATAATGATTTTAGCTAGGCTTGATTTGCTCTCGTAAATCGTCAAATAATGTCAAGGGAGCTAAAGGGTGAATATAGTGAGATTAGTTGTTTACGGTTTGATTTGTTTTGCGGCACTTTATGCTTATCGGGCATTCAGACGTGAATCCCAACGGGTGCAATTGCGTGTCAAACGTTCTGAAGAAGAGCGTCGTACCGGTGCAAGCGGAACCTTGGTAAAAGACCCCAAGACGGGTGAATACTACGTCGAGCGGGACAGACAGTGACTTCTGGTGTTGCGTTTTCCGCGGCAATAGTAACACCTATAAAAATCAATTTGGCGCTTCATATTGTCGGTGAACGCCATGACGGTTATCATTTGTTAGATAGTCTGGTTTGTTTCAGCTTTGAGGGGGATATCCTTCATTATGCCCCGTCGCAGACAAACGAATTTTCTATTTCCGGTGCGCGCGCGAAAGGGCTTGCTGCAGATAGCCATAATCTGGTTGTAAAAGCGCGCGATCTCTTGAGCCAAAAATTTCCGGCGCGAGCAAGATCATGTTTTTTTGAACTTGAAAAGAAATTACCTGTCGCATCCGGTATTGGAGGCGGGTCGGGTGATGCGGCAGCGGTATTTCATCTTTTAAAAGATCAATGGGCAATTGAAGAAAAAGATGAAGAGTGGTTCAAACTTGCATTATCGCTTGGTGCTGATGTGCCTATGTGTCTATCGGCCTTTCAAAATCAAAAGTCACTTAAAGTTTCGGGAATCGGCGAAAAACTGCAAATTTTAGAAAATGTTTGTTCGTTGCCGATGGTTTTGGTCAATCATGGACAGCCAATATCAACGCCACAGATATTTAAAATGTTGGGCGAAAAAACGAGTACTCCACTTAATATCGACTATGATAAATTAAATAATGTGCACTCTCTTGTCGATGAATTAAAAAAAACACATAACGACCTTTATGAACCGGCCGTGAAAATTGCTCCCGAGCTTGACAATGTTTTAGAAAAACTCGAAGAAACCGGTGCTTTGCTTGCCCGTATGTCCGGATCAGGGGCGACATGTTTTGGTATTTATGAAAATATCGGCGTTGCTCGGAATGGTGCAACAAAAATCAAGGCGCAAAAACCGCATTGGTTTATAAAAGCGGTCGAAACAACCGGTGGAACGAAAAAATAGACAGAAAAGGCGAAAACGGATGAGTCATATAGATGAAAATGAGAAGTTGGAATCGCTTAATATTGCTGTTTTATCGGTATCAGATACGCGAAAAATGGCCGATGACCGTTCCGGCGATATTTTGGAAGAGCGCATAAAAGTGGCTGGCCATTATTTGGCAAGGCGCGATATTGTACCTGACGAAGTGGCCGAAATTCGTAAAAAAGTTATAGATTGGGCGTCAGACCCGGAAATCGAGATTATTATTACCACAGGTGGTACCGGATTTACTGGCCGCGACGTTACACCGGAAGCAATAGAGCCACTCTTTGACAAAAGGATGGATGGTTTTTCAGTCATGTTCCACAAGGTCTCCTATGAGACAATTGGCATGGTTACCATTCAATCGCGGGCAACAGCTGGCCTTATTAACGGAACTTTTGTTTTTTGCTTGCCCGGTTCGACCGGAGCTTGCAAAGATGCATGGGATAACATTTTGAAAGGTGAGCTTGATAGCCGACAACGCCCGCACAACCTTGTTATGCTTATGCCGCGTTTGACCGAGCGATAAGGCGAGTTGAACAAGAATATAAGATGGTAATTGTCGGGCGCCAATAACAAAAATTTTAAACAATGATGCTGTAGAGCTGAAAGTAGTATCGAACGAGAGTTGGTTATTTCTCGATCGTGGGTGCTTTTATCGCTTTACGAGAGCAAATATCAGAAATTGAGTTTCAAGACTATCTGATTGAAAAGAAAGTTCGCCAAAATTATTGAAAGATAAGAATAAGTTTTTAGCAGACAGCCATGAAGAAGTGCCATTTCTTTATTAAAAGCCTAACGATTGGCATGAATGAATTTTTTCCACTGAATTTAACGGCGTGTCAGATACATTTAATGATGCGTTTGGCGCAGGAACCGGTCAGATATTATTCAAAGGGTCGGCGAGTTCGCATGTGAACTCGCCCCATTTCAGTCCTTTATGGAAAACCTTTGAACCGATATCAAATTATGCTTTAAATAAACTGTGTTGCACTTCACGTGTGAATCTACCATATTTCCGTCAATATTTATAATATTTATAAAAAATCCACTTAAACTTTATAGAGTTTTTATAAAAAATAACTGA
>NZ_CALYQK010000064.1 GCF_945285465.1 uncultured Bartonella sp.
ATGGATGATGGTTCAATGGTGAAATAGCACTCTTTACTCTGATAGTTAAAAAAATTCTTAAAAGCGATATTTCTGGTACTAAAGCCCCCTGAAAAAAGCTAATACATTGTTTCACTCCGGCTAATAAAGTGTCACAAAATAGTTTTTCACGATTGACGTGTCTATAATAAAACCTTGCGATCCCGCGCGGCGCGCAGTTGCGGATAATGGTTTGCGTGGTTTGAACATCTCTCTATTTTGTAGATCGGCAGAAAGACAATAAATCGAATAAGCATCCAAATCATTTATCAAAACAATGAACAGGGGAAAATATATGGCTGCATCCATTCGTTCTTTTTGCGTATCCCACGCTGCTCCCAATATGCGATCAGGAATGCTTGCGATATTTTTGACACGAGTGGTTTTCACCTGTGCAAGATAGCCACAAAAATCACATACTATATCTGCACATTTAAAGTTCAGAGGAAGTCTCACCAATGCTCGCATTTTTTTACAATGCGGACAGCCGCATTGTTTTATAACATAGTTTTCCCCCAATTCACTGAGCTTTTGCCTATTCTTTTTGCATATTCTCTCATTGATTTATCTGATCTAGGAAAATAAACACTGTTTTTAATCGGAACAATGCCAGCACAACAGCACCTGTTAGCGGTTCAGCTGTTCTGTTGCCTCTTTTAACACTTGTTTGGCTTTTTCAAGCTTTTCGGTTTTCTTCTTTATTTTTTCCTGATTGCCATTGGATTTTGCCGCATTGAGTTCTGCTTCACGCTCGGAAACTTTCTTTGACTTTTCGGCAATTTTTCTTTGTCGTTCAGCATTAAGCTTAGCATCGTCGCAATGTGCAATATTATCTTTAAGAGCTTTTTCCAAACTTTTTTCCTGGTCGAGGTTATTATATTGGCGAGCATATTCGTGCTCTTTTTCAATACTGTATTTTTTTGCCGCACATCCTTTCAACGTTGGATCGGCAAAAGCACAGGAAGAAGATGCCAACACAATGATAAACCAGAGAAACACCTTTTTACCCATATTATATTATTTTTTCCTTTTTCGGCGTTTTTGAAATCGTAACCATCAATGCGGAAATTTTGACTCATTAGATTCTGTCATTATTCTGCGATTTTGTCAGCATAAATCAACGACGATTGTAAAAACTGCTGTGTCGGGCTAAATAGTCAATAAATTATTTTAAGTGAAATTGGCAATTTGTGACAAACGCAAACTCCTGCCCCATCGCAAAACGGATGAAATTCGATGAAAAATGCTATAGAGCGGCTTCATTTTATCGCAGCTGAAACTGAACAGGCACAAAATTCACTTGCTGCATTGACCGAGCGATATGGTCAATCGCCAATTGCCGATGCCGATGTTATCGTCGTTTTGGGCGGCGATGGCACAATGCTTGAAGCTTTGCGAAATTTCATGAATTCCGGTAAGCTCATTTATGGTATGAACCGCGGTTCGGTGGGCTTTCTGATGAACGAATACCGTTTGGCAAATTTGCCTAATCGTATTGCATCAGCGCACAGGGAAGAAATACGTCCGCTGCGGATGATTGCAGATTCGCTAGATGAAGGAAATGTTGAAGCTTTGGCGATCAATGAGGTTTCACTATTCCGCCAATCTTATCAAGCGGCAAAAATCAGAATCAGTGTTGATGACAAAATACGGATGGAAGAACTCAATTGCGATGGCGTCATGGTTGCAACGCCAGCCGGATCCACCGCCTACAACCTGTCTGCACAAGGGCCAATTCTACCTTTATTGGCACCACTATTAGCACTAACACCAGTCAGCCCCTTCCGTCCGCGGCGCTGGCATGGTGCATTGTTACCAAATTCGGTCACCGTACGCTTTGATATGCTTGAAATTGAAAAACGCCCGGTCAATGCCGCCGCTGATAATGTTGAAGTAAAATCCGTGCGTTCGGTTGTCATTTCCTCGGCAAAAAATGTAAAAGCCTCTATTTTATTTGATCCGAACCATTCATGGGATGAACGTATATTGTCCGAACAATTTCGCTATTAGACAGATTATTTCCTAAAATGCACCACAAATAATGGTTTTTGTTGACTTTTTTCTTAATGCACCTTAACGCCTTTGTTTGTAGTATAAAAAGACTAATTTATCCTGAACATTATAGGAAAAATCGCGCGATAAAAGAAAGAAAGGGTGATACCGCATTTGACCAGTTTCAATGATTTGGGCCTTTCTGAAAAGGTTCTTGAAGCCGTAAAAGCGGTAGGATATGAGAAACCGACACCAATTCAGCTTGGTGCTATTCCTCATGTCCTACAAAGAAAAGACGTACTGGGCATAGCACAAACCGGCACCGGAAAAACAGCTTCTTTTGTTCTTCCGATGTTGACCATGCTTGAAAAAGGGCGGGCGCGGGCGCGTATGCCACGTACCCTTATTTTAGAACCGACGCGTGAACTTGCTGCTCAAGTCAAAGACAATTTCGACCAATATGGTGTTAATCATCATTTAAGTGTGGCTCTTCTTATTGGCGGTGTTTCGTTTGAAGAACAAGATAAAAAACTCGGCCGCGGAGCTGATGTTCTTATTGCTACGCCGGGACGCCTGCTCGACCATTTTGAACGCGGCAAGCTGTTGCTGACAGGTGTCGAAATACTCGTTATTGATGAAGCTGACCGGATGCTTGATATGGGATTTATTCCTGATATTGAACGAATCTGCAAGCTTATTCCATTTACCCGTCAGACACTGTTTTTTTCGGCCACTATGGCACCGGAGATAACAAAACTGACCGAACAATTTTTACATGCGCCGGTGCGGATCGAAATAGCAAAAGCATCCTCTACAGCCGTGACAATTACGCAAAAACTTGTCGCTTCCGGTAAAAAGTCTTGGGAAAAACGTGCCGTCTTGCGCGACATCATCCGTTCGGAAGGTGACAAGCTGACCAATGCTATAATCTTCTGTAATCGGAAAAAAGACGTTTCGGAGCTGTTTCGTTCGCTGGTTAGACACAATTTCAACGTCGGCGCCCTTCACGGAGATATGGATCAACGTTCCCGCATGTCTATGTTATCCAATTTCAAAGATGGAAAGCTTTCATTACTCGTAGCTTCTGACGTCGCGGCACGAGGACTTGATATTCCGGATGTCAGTCACGTTTTTAACTATGATGTTCCCACACATGCTGAAGATTATGTCCATCGCATTGGCCGCACTGGCCGGGCTGGTAAATCAGGCAAGGCATTCACTATTGTCACAGCATCGGATAAAAAATACATTGATGCGATTGAAAAAATGAGCGATCAAAAAATCGAGTGGGTCAATGGTGATTTATCTTCGCTAAAAGAAGAAAAATCTGAAGATAATACCAGACGTAGCAAACCGACAATGAAAGCGAAAACGACGAAAAAACCGGCTGAAATGATTGAAAAGCAAAAGCCGGAAAATCAGAACAAATCTGAAACTGCCAAAAAAACCGTTTCAGATAATAATTCGGAAAAAACTTCGCCGCAAAAGCTTGAACCAGCAAAAACAGCGTATAATCGCCGCGAAAATAATAAGGAACCAGCCGCTTCGAAAGGTTTTGGTAATGATGTGCCTGCTTTTATGCTGATTAATACGCGAAGTTAGACACGCGTTTTTTGCTATATGCAATAGAACTGCCGAAGCGTATACCTGTTGTTGAGATATTTGGATATGCTTTTCGCAAAAGTAATACTACCGGGTTACCGGTGGCCAAAGAGTGCTGATTGAAAAACCCGATATACCGTTATCTTGTTTGCTTTACCACGCTTTGTTATTGCTGAAGCCGACACAAATATTCCCGCCGCCTTCCCTGCTATCCGATAAATTAGCAAATCCCATCACACAATATCGCCTTTGAGCTACAAGATATTGCCTTTCGGCAACATAATCTTGCTGCGGATCACAAATCTTTTGCTTGAGCCCCGAATCGGACAAATCCAAAAATTTAATCGTGCTAAAAAGCAGAATATTTCCAAACTGAACAAATATCGACATCATCGCGACCAAACATTGCTGGCAAGGATCAAAGCGTTACCGCCTTTGTTGCGCCAACAGGTTTTCAAACGTGGCTAACCGGAAAGGATAGTTTTCGTCCAGTTTTGTTCTAAGGATTATTCAACCTTTTTAACACTGCTACTGCGCAACAGAGTTTGATCTATTATTACAACATGCCGTTCATAATTATCGTGTCCCGTGTGATTTAGGCTTGAAGGCGCTTTAGAACCTTTTCTTTGCCAATTAGCGGTAACAATGCTGCCATTTCCGGACCATGATCGAGACCTGTCAGGGCTTGACGCAATGGCATGAACAGCGCCCTTCCCTTCCGTCCTGTTGCCTTTTTCAAAGCTGCGGTCCATTCTTGCCAGCTATTTTCATTAAATTCATTGGCTGGCAAAAAAGCGACTGATTGGCGGACATAATCACGGTCACTTGTTGCTAATGTGTCAAACAGCTGATCATCTTCAATAATCTTCCACCAAACGGCGGCATCACGAACCTTGTCGATATTATTCCTTATTGCATACCAGAACGGCGAGGCATGTTTGCCACTTATACCCAAATTTGCCAGTCTTTCGGCGACATCGCGAAATTCGAGTGTATGAACGATATGTTTGTTTAGGGTTAAAAGATCGGCTGGGTCAAACTTTGCAGAAGACTTGGACGCCGAAGCCAAATTGAAATGTTGCAACAATTCTTCCTGAGTAGAACAGGCAATTACATTTTCAGACGTACCGATAAGGACGGCTAGAGATTCTACTGCCATCGCCTCGAATCCCTCTTCGCGGAGCGAGCGGATGGACAAATCGCCTTTACGTTTTGATAGCCCCTCACCCGAAATCGTCGTCAACAGGTTGATATGACCGAATATTGGCGCTTTGGCACCAAGTGCTTCAAAAATGGCAATTTGCACACCGGTATTGGTGACATGATCGTCGCCACGGATAATATGGCTTATAGCCATATCAATATCATCAACGACGGAAGGTAAGGTGTAGAGGTAACTGCCGTCCTCTCTCACCAAAATCGGATCCGACATCGAGGCAAGATCTATTGTTTGATGGCCACGAACAATATCATTCCATTCAACATCGGTCCGTTTTGTTTGAAATGGATCAGTCTCGAAATTCGGTAATAGAAACCGCCAATGGGGTTTACGCCCTTCTGCCTCATAAGCTTTGATTTCTTCGGTAGTTAGTTTTAACGATTCACGCCCATATAAGGGCGGCAGTTTGCGCGAAAGCCGAATCTTGCGCCGTCTCTCGAGCTCTTCTTGTGTTTCATAGCATGGATAAAGAAGACCTCGCGCTTTCAACTGCGCGACAATGTCATTATACCGGTCAAATCTTTTAGACTGGTAGAAAATTTCAACCGGTTTTATGTTTAGCCATGCCAGATCAATACCAATACCGTCGATATATTCCTGTTTGGAACGCTCCAGATCAGTATCATCAAAACGCAAAACATATTTGCCTTGGTTGGCTTGCGCAAAAAGCCAATTAAATAGTGCAATTCTCGTATTACCAATATGAATAAAACCAGTTGGCGATGGTGCAAAACGAACTTTTATCATAAAATAAACAACTCAATTTTTATCGCGGAAGCGATTGGTGATAGGATAACGGCGGTCACGGCCGAAATTTTTATGGCTGATTTTAACGCCGGGAGCCGATTGGCGCCGTTTATACTCGGAAGTGTAAAGAAGATTCTCCACCCTTTCGACAATATCACGCGGGTGGCCACGCTTGACGGTTTGCGTAACGCTCATTTCCTCATCAACCAGGCAATGTAAAATGTCATCTAAAACCGGATAAGGAGGCAATGAATCTTCATCCTTCTGATTTTCCCGCAATTCAGCCGTCGGTGCTTTTTCAATAATATTGCGCGGAATAACCGAAGATTTTGGCCCAAGGCCACCCAATGGAAAATTGTCATTGCGCCATTTTGAAAGCGCATAAACTTCCATTTTATAAATATCTTTTATCGGATTAAAACCGCCATTCATATCGCCATAAAGTGTCGCATATCCAACTGATATTTCGGACTTGTTACCCGTCGTTACAACCATGGAACCGAATTTGTTGGAAATAGCCATCAAAATCGTACCACGTGTACGACTTTGCAGATTTTCTTCAGTGATATCTTCTTTTGTGCCTTCAAATAATGGATATAACGCTTTTTTGAAACCTTGAACCGGTTCGCTAATCGGTACAATATCATAATGGCAGCCAAGCATATCTACGCACGCTTGCGCATCTTTGATCGATGTTGGCGAGGTATATCGATAAGGCAGCATAACCGCGTGGACACGTTTCGCGCCCAAAGCATCCGTGGCAATAGCCGCACAAAGCGCGGAATCAATTCCGCCGGATAGGCCCAAGACCACACCCTTGAAATTATTTTTATTGACGTAGTCGCCAAAGCCAAGAACACAAGCCTGATAGTCTGCGGCAACGCCATGCAAAAGTTCTTCTTTAGGGCCGGACAGACATGTCCATTTGCCTTCCTGCTTATGCCAATGGCTTAGCGCTAACTGGCTTTCAAAATGCTTCATCTGAAAACCGATAGAACCATCGCCGTTAAGAGCAAACGATCCGCCATCAAAAACAAGCTCGTCCTGACCACCTAGCTGATTGGCATAAACAATTGGCAGAGATGATTTTAATGTTTGTTGTCTTACAATATTATATCTTATTTGTGGTTTATTTCGGCTGTAGGGTGAGCCGTTAGGCACAAAAATGATCTCGGCACCCTGCTTTGCCAGATGCGCCGCAATACCATTATCATTCCAAATGTCTTCACAGATTGGCAAACCAATTTTTAAACCACGAAACTTTATGGGAACAGGGGCTTTTCCTGCCGAAAAAACACGCTTTTCGTCAAATTCACTATAATTGGGAAGATCGAATTTCAGACATTCGGCAACAATTTTTCCACTATCCAGAAGTGCGGCCGAATTATAAATCGCTTTGTCACGACGAATGGGCACACCAACAATGACGCCCGCTCCATCAACGGTCGCGCGCGCTAATTTAAGAAGAGCCTTTTCACATGCATCAATGAACGATGGTTTCAAAACAAGATCTTCAGGTGGATAACCGCTCATAAAAAGCTCGGTCAACAATAAAAGATCCGCACCGTTTTCACTTGCTTGCCGGTGGGCTTGCAATGCGAGGTTCAAATTGCCGTCAATATCGCCAACCACAGGGTTCAACTGGGCAACGGCCAGCGTTAGATCGTTTTCTATCAGCTTTTTCGTCATAGCTCTGGTTTAGCCTGTCATCATCATAGTTGCAACGCCATATATCAAGCGAAAAACAACGTTTTTATAATCATCCAGCTCCATATCACAATTGCTATAATTATTGATAACAATACGGCCAATGATCCGGCATCCTTGGCAATTTTAACGTCTTTGTTATATTCTCTGGTAATAGCGTTACATGTCGCCTCTATCGCAGTGTTGATAACTTCGATCAGAATGACAAAAAAAATAGAACCGGCAAGCAAAAGGAATGATGCGCAATCTTTCGCCAGACAGAAAGCAAAAGGTAAAGAGACAAGGAAAAAAACAAATTCCTGAATAATCGCTTTTTCGTGGCTCAGTAAATATTTGAGCGCACGAAGCGAATTCAAAAAAGCATTGAATATTCTCTTCATGCGCTCACCATCCGAAAATCAACCGAACTTCATTTAACTATTAGCAGCAACCTTTAATGGGCTCGATTCACGTTCATTTTTTAGCAATTCGGCAATAAGAAAAGCCAATTCAAGTGCTTGATCGGCATTCAACCGTGGATCACAATGGGTGTGGTAACGGTCAGACAGATGTTCGGCCGAAATTGCATGTGCACCGCCGGTGCATTCAGTTACATCACGACCGGTCATTTCAATATGCACACCGCCCGGATAAGTACCTTCCGCATGATGGACGGCAAAGAAATTTTCAACTTCCTTCAATATACGGTCGAATGGCCGCGTTTTATAGCCGTTTGCCGTAATGGTATTACCGTGCATCGGGTCGCACGACCAAACAACTTTCTTTCCCTCGCGTTGTACAGCACGGATAAGGGCCGGCAAATATTCACCAACCTTATCATAACCAAACCGGGCAATCAGTGTGAGCCGGCCCGGTTCATTTTCCGGGTTGAGAATATCGATAAGCTTCAACAACTCGTCCGGCTCGATTGAAGGACCGCATTTAAGCCCGATCGGGTTTTTAATTCCCCGACAATACTCGACATGGGCATAATCCGGCTGACGCGTGCGATCACCGATCCATAGCATATGACCGGACGTTGCATACCAATCACCTGACGTTGAATCAACGCGGGTCAATGCTTCTTCGTACCCCAACAGAAGTCCTTCATGACTGGTATAAAAAGAAGTTTCCCGCAAAGACGGATTACTCTTGGCGGTAATTCCTATTGCCCTCATGAAATCCATAGTTTCGGAAATACGCTTGGCAAGTTTGCTGTAGCGTTCACCCTGTGGACTGTTGGCAATAAAGCCCAGCATCCATTTATGGACATTCTCGAGATTGGCATAACCACCTTGTGCAAACGCACGCAACAAGTTCAACGTTGCTGCCGATTGGCGATAAACCATCAACATGCGCTGCGGATCAGGAATGCGTGATGTCTCGTCAAAATCGATACCGTTAATGATATCACCACGGTAAGAGGGCAATGTCTTACCGTCTTTCGTTTCATTGTCAGACGACCTTGGCTTGGCAAATTGGCCGGCAATACGGCCAACTTTGACGACAGGCTTGGATGCACCAAAGGTCAGTGCGATTGCCATTTGCAAAAATACGCGGAAGAAATCACGAATATTGTCGGCTTCATGTTCGGCAAAACTTTCCGCACAATCGCCACCTTGTAAAAGGAAGGCTTGACCTTCGGCAACCTGAGCCAGTTCTTGCTTAAGTTCTCGTGCTTCTCCGGCAAAAACCAAAGGTGGATAACGGCGCAACTGACTCTCAACATGAGCCAGAGCTTCTAGATCCGGATAGGTCGGCACCTGCTTGATCGGTTTTGATCTCCACGATGCGGGGGTCCATAAATTTGTCATCATTATCTCGCTTCTCGGCGTAAATTATAGCCAATAGTCATATTCTCAATCGTCTAATTGTTTATACTGTAAATACAGTCAATAAACCCATCTCGAATAAACAGAAATTACTTGTCTCTTCCCGTTGCATCATTTTAACAAGTTAAATTGATGCTCTTGGTAATCTAGCACCAAATATATGCAAATTCATCAAAATTCTAAAACGATTTCTTGCCATTTTTATAGATATAGCTTGGTTGATACATGGTTACGAGTTCTTCCGAAGCTGTTGGATGAAGAGCCATCGTTTTATCAAAGACATCTTTTGTCAACTTGCCTTTGAGGCAAATGCCAAGAAGCTGTGCCATTTCTCCTGCACCGCTGCCCAATATATGCGCACCAATCACAACCCTGTTTTTGCCATCGACAATAAGTTTGGTAAGCATCTTTTCGGTATTTCCAGACAATGTATTGCGCATCGGACGAAAAACAGCACGATATACCTCAACATAGGAAAACTTCTTTATCGCCTCTTCTTCTGTTAGACCGACCGTACCGATTTCCGGCTGCGAAAAGACGGCTGTCGCAATAAGATCATGATCCGGCGCAACCGGATTACTCTTGAATGCTGTTTCGATAACGCACATCGCTTCATGAATTGCCACCGGCGTCAACTGGATACGGTCGGTTACATCGCCTACCGCCCAAATATTACCGGCGGTCGTTTTCATATATTTATCGACACTAATGGCACCCTTGTCATTACATTCAACGCCAGCTTTTTCAAGATTAAGGCCTTGAGTATTAGGCGAACGCCCGAGTGCCAACATGACCTTACCGGCCGAAAATATATCGTCGTTGGAAAGCGTTACCAGATAATCGCCAGATTGCTTTTCCACTTTTTTTATTGTTGCGCCATAAATAATCCGGATACCTTTTTCCTGCATTGCATTGTCCAAAAGCTCGCGCAGGTCATGGTCAAACTTGCGTAAAATCAGATCCCCCCGGTAAACAAGCGTTGTTTTGACACCCAGTCCGTGAAATATATTGGCAAATTCAACCGCAATATAACCGCCACCATTGATAACTATAGATTTTGGCAATTTATCAAGATTGAAAGCTTCATTTGAACTGATACATAATCGCGACCCGACAATCTCTGGATGCGCCGAAACATGACCGCCGGTTGCAATCAAAATCTTATCCGCGGTTATGTGCTCTCCCGTTTTGGCAATTTCCAATGTATGGTTATCAACAAAAACAACACGGCTTTCAAAAATCCTGACGTTGTTATTATCAAGCCCTTTGCGATAAAGCCCCTCCAGACGAGTTATCTCGGTATTTTTTGCCGAAACAAGTTTCTCCCAATTAAACTGGCAATTTTCGATCGTCCAACCAAAACCTTGGCTATCCCTAAATTCTTGCGAATATTGAGAAGCATAGACAAACAGTTTTTTTGGCACACAACCGCGAATGACGCATGTGCCGCCCATGCGGTATTCTTCGGCAATGGCTACTTTTTTGCCTAAAGCACTGGCAAGTCTTGCCGCCCTTACACCACCCGAGCCACCACCAATTA
>NZ_CALYQK010000065.1 GCF_945285465.1 uncultured Bartonella sp.
CATTTTGCTGAATTTGAGCTTGTTGTTGCCGCCCAGACCATAAATCAATCCGATAACAAAAATCACCGGCCCGAGCATCAGTACGCGAACCAGCTTGATCAGTGTTGCGGTCTGCACACTGATTAACGAGACCGGTGCGGCGGCGGCAAGAACTTGCGGCACCGCATAAACAGTCATACCGGCGAGAACACCATATTGGGTGAAACTCAGGCCTGCTGACGGAACGGTAAGCGGCAACAGAAGAATGACAACAATGCCCAAAGCGGCGGTAAAGGCGATCGAGGCGGCAACATCGGAACCCTCGGCTTTGATAACCGGAGCAACAGCAGCGATAGCCGAATTTCCGCAAATTGAATTGCCACAGGCAACCAGCAATGCCAGACGGGGGGTAAGGCCAAATAAACGGCCAATTACATATGTTAAGACAATGACACAAGCAACAATGACGATTATGCCGCCAAGAAGTCCAAAACCGGCGGCCATGACGGCATGAACGCTAATACTTGACCCCAATAGAACAACAGCACATTCCAACAGAATTTTGGCTGAAAAACCGACACCTTCGGCATATTGGGAAGGTATGCCTTTCACCGTCCGGATCAACGCGCCGACAAGAATGGCAAGAACCAGACTTTCAAGCCAAGCCTGGCCAAAAACCAGTTTTTCCAATTTCTCCAGAACAATGGCAGCAACGGAAATAATGCAGCACAAAAAAATGCCCGGTGCAAAGCGGTAAATAATTGGCTGGATCTGGCGAAACATCATTGACCCCCTATTGGTTTCTTATTGCCGATATTGGTTCGTCATCTAACTGCTTTTCGATTTTGTTTTCAATCATCGGATTATCGGATTAATGCGAATGATGAAAGATCACGGTCTTTTAAAAATTCCGCTGTCTCGAACCGATATTGAAAACGACAAAACAAAAGCAAAAAACAGCAAGAAAAAAACAATAGGTATTTTGATAAAATTTATCCGTTATATGCATTATCCGATGTTGATAAAAAATGTTTGTTGCAACATCATATTTATCCATTAACCATATTTGTTGATTATAAGTGGAACATTTTCCAGCGATCGGGAATGATGATGAAAAAAATTCTTGCTGCAATTTTTTTGAGCTATTCTTTAACAACCGTTGTTGCGGCAGATGCGTCAAAACTTGATGATGTGCTGGAAACAAAAACATTGAGAGTTTGCACGACGGGCGATTACAAACCCTATAGTTTTTTGAAAACTAACGGCAGCTATGAAGGTATCGATATTGCAATGGCCCAATCGCTTGGCAGATCTTTGGATGCGAAAGTAGAATTTGTGCCGACAAGCTGGAAAAACCTGTTGGATGATTTTTTGAACGATAATTGCGATATTGCAATGGGGGGAATATCGATTTCGCTTGCACGCCAGCAAAAGGTTTACATGTCTTATCCCGTTGATGTTGATGGAAAAATTCCTTTTGTGCGCTGTCAAGATAAAAACAAATATACGACAATCGAAACACTCAACCATAAGAATGTTCGCGCCATTGAACCGGCCGGTGGCACCAATGAAGCATTCGTTCGCAAATACATGCCGGCCGCCAAACTCGAACTTTTTCACGACAACACAAAAATTTTCCAAAATATAGTTGATAAAAAAGCCGATGTCATGATTACCGATGCTTCGGAAGCGCTTTATCAAAAGCGTAATTATCCGACACTATGTGCGGTCAATCCGACCAAACCATTAGAGTTTCTTGAAAAAGGATATATGTTGCCAAAAGGCGATATGACCTGGAAGCTTTATGTCGATCAATGGTTACATCTTGTCAGGAAAAATGGCGAATATAATGCTATTTCAGCGCATTGGCTGAAAAAATAACGGTTTTGCCAAAAAAGGCATTGGCGCGACTTCGTTTGTGGGCAAAAGCGCAATTTTAAAAAGCGCGAAAGTCGACAGGCAAAATATTATTGGCAATTGCCCGTTGTTTTGCTTGCAAACAGAAGCCGCATCTATAACTGCGCACAGCACGGCAAAAAGTTTTGCGGTCAACCATTGAGTGTTTTGGTTGCAAAAAGCAGGAAAATGCGTGTTTCATTATTCGTATTGTCGACAACGGCATTTTCTCCCGCTTTGGCACCAATTCGCAAAAAATATCGCAGCATCGGCGGCAGTGCCGAAAATGCTTTGTCTGGTTTAATGGCTTCCTCGGGCATGATATCCATGGTTACTCCATGGCTTGCCCGCAGTTGCAGTCCTGAATGGGGTCGACAAAAATGATAGAGATAGGAAAGTTCCAATGCATGGGCTGCCGGATAACGACTATCGAAGGCAAGGCTTCCAATAATGTAATCGACATTTTGCAGCACACAAAAACGGACAATGGCCTGCCATAACACACCTTGTATGCGATGAAGTTTGTCATTGCGGATAAATTCAAACGGCGCCACGGTCAAAAAAACAGCCTCTTTTTTTTCACCAACAACTTCAAATCCGTCGTTAAACCCGCCGGCGTGCAGACGGCCAGCTTTATTATTGTTCATTGTCATGGTCATCGAGCATATTGCCATAATTTTGTTTGATTCGCTTTTTTCACTGACGAGAATAAACCAGTCGTCTTTGATGTTGTTCATTTCCGTTGTTGCCGATGCCGGTGGCATTTGCGCAAGCTCTTTTGGCGATTTGACCAGTCGTGCTTCCAGAGAACCGAATGTCGCAAGTATAAGTGTGTCTACTGCTCCATAATTCTCGTTACGAGGCTGTTCGAGAAGTGTCCTTGCATAGGCGGTCATATCAATGCTCCTTCATTGAGGGTGCTAGTTAGTCGCAACTAACCAACATGTATTCATGTCGATCTAGACTTCTTTTGTTGCACGACAATGACGGGAAAGTGATTTTTTCAAGGCGATGCACAGCTGCTGTCTTTTATCGCTAACGGTTGGTAAACAATTTCGTTCCGCACTATTTTTCAATTAGTTATTGATAGCAAAATGTCGGCTTCAGGATTTCTTTTATGTCAAAATAGCGGCAGGACGGCATGGATTGGGCGGATGTGTATCAAAAATAGATGGGCCATTCATGTCGTTAATATCGCCATTTCCGGTCACATAGAAAATCACTGGCTGTTGGTATAATTCGCTCTTGAGGGTTGTAACACATAAGCGTGCAACCTTATATCAAAGAGGTGAGGAAAAAGACGGCTTTTATGCCGGTCAACAGCAAGAATGGAGATTGTTATGACATTGAAGACCGTTCGCATGGTTGCACTTGCCGCTTCGACAGCAACGATTGCGCTTACCGGCTTGACGACAACGTCGTTTGCCAAAGATGCCCGTATTAGTTGGTCGGCACTAACAACAAAACTTGAACAAAGCGGCTATAAGATACGGGAGATAGATCAAAAATACGAAGGCTGGAAGGCAGAAGTTACCGATAAGGATAACCAGCGGTTGAAACTCTATATCGATCGTCAGGGAAATATTACCCGACAAAAGGTTGATCATTGATGGCAATTATTGCTCGGGATTTTGTGCCAGCTATTGTTGTGGCGTAAATTGTCGGGCTGAATTATTCGCTATATTGCTATGAGCCATCGCACAAAAGTGGGGTGGCCAGTCCGTTTTTAAAACCTGATATAATTGATAATTTATCGAATATAAAAATTTTTAATTTTAAAAGGCAGTGGAGTTGATGCCGGTCGCATCGGCAAAATTGTGTCCTATATTTTAAACCGTATTAATCTATTTATTTATTGATAAAACTTCACGCTAACAGCTTTTTTCTACCATGGCGATTGTACCGCTTATATCCGGCAAATTATGCTATCGCACTGATGTTCTGGTGTATGGCACACGCAACCCTGCATCAGACAATGCTACTTCCGACACCGCTGCTTTAGGCAATGCTACTTCCGACACCGCCGCATCGGGGTGTTTTTGCTAGATCGCTCTATGAACAATTTTTTACCTGTCTTGTTTACTGAAGAAGATAATCGGATTATTCAATTTTCCAGCCTATTTATCCGAAGTAGCGGTAAAACTTTGCGCAAAAACAGCAATGAGCCTGCGATTTCGTCTGTAACAAAAATCGATTATTGCAAATGAATTGCAATTGCAATTATTTTTAAGCTTTGCTATGTGTCCATAATTGCAAATGATTTGCAACAAAATGTAGTGAAAGGGTTTGAAATGATTACGCCTGCTTTTTTGCAACAGGTTAGTCTTAGAGGCACAATGTTTGGATTTGCGCTGGCATGCATCGGTTTATTTATACCCGAATCATCTTTTGCAGCGCAAAAATTCAAAGCTGTGACAACATTTACCATTATCGCAGATATGGCAAAGAATGTTGCCGGCGATGTTGCCGAAGTTGAATCCATCACCAAACCGGGGGCAGAGATTCACGAATACCAGCCAACACCGCAAGATTTGATGAGAGCACAAGGGGCCAATCTTATTTTATGGAACGGGCTTAATCTCGAATTATGGTTTGAAAAATTTTTTGACAATATTCATGATGTACCGGGCGTTGTCGTCTCGACCGGCGTGGTGCCGATAAGCATAACGGAAGGGCCTTATAATGGTAAGCCCAACCCGCATGCCTGGATGTCGCCAACATCGGCATTAATTTATGTCGATAATATTCGTGATGCGTTTGTCAAATATGATCCTGAAAACGCCGAAACCTATAAACAGAATGCCGAAGCCTATAAAAAGCAGATCCGCGCAACAATTGATCCGATAAAGAACGAGCTTGCCAATTTACCGGAAGAACGGCGCTGGCTTGTGACAAGTGAAGGGGCTTTCAGCTATCTGGCACGTGATTTCAACTTGAAAGAACTCTATCTTTGGCCGATCAACGCCGACCAGCAAGGCACACCCCAGCAGGTTAAACATGTCATTGATGGCGTGCGCGAACACAATATTCCGGTTGTGTTTTCAGAAAGTACCATTTCGGATGCGCCTGCCAAACAGGTGGCGCGTGAAACCGGTGCCAAATATGGCGGTGTTCTTTATGTTGATTCATTGTCGCAAGCAGATGGTGTTGTGCCCACCTATATCGACCTGTTGAAAGTTACAAGTTCGACGATTGCTAAGGGACTGGCAAAATGACTGCTGTCGGAATTTCGGCCTCCCATGTTACAGTGACTTATCGTAATGGGCACACAGCACTTCGTGATTCAAGTTTTGAAACACCCGTTGGATCCATTACCGCATTGGTTGGTATTAACGGTTCGGGCAAATCTACCCTTTTCAAAGCAATTATGGGTTTTGTGCGTCTTTCTGAAGGTACAATCAGCGTTTTCGATATGTCCGCGCGCGATGCGTTGAAGAAAAACCTCGTCGCTTATGTTCCGCAATCGGAAGATGTAGATTGGAATTTCCCGGTATTGGTTGAAGATGTTGTCATGATGGGGCGTTACGGCCATATGAATTTATTGCGTCGCCCCAAAGATGTTGATTATGCTGCCGTTAGCGATGCTTTGCAGCGTGTCAATATGCTTGCCTTTCGCAAACGCCAGATTGGTGAACTTTCTGGCGGACAAAAAAAACGTGTCTTTCTTGCCCGTGCCATAGCCCAGGAGGCAAAAGTCATTTTGCTTGACGAGCCTTTTACCGGTGTTGACGTCAAGACAGAAGATCAAATCATCGCATTACTAAAAGAGATGCGAAAAAATGGCGCGGTAATGCTGGTTTCAACCCATAATCTGGGCTCGGTACCCGAATTTTGCGACCGCACTGTTCTGGTTAAGGGAACAGTTCTGGGATATGGGCCGACCGCCAAAATTTTCACAGAGGAAAATCTAGCAAAAACTTTTGGTGGTGCGTTGCGTCGTCACGTTGTCAAGCCATCGCCGTCCACGGAAACCGTCGATATTATCAGTGATGACGAAAGTCCTTTAATTCTTTATCCCCAACAAGCAAACAAGCAGCTTCGATGATTGACTGGCTAATTGAACCTTTTTTCTATGAATTCATGATCAATGCTATGTGGGTTTCTGCGCTGGTTGGTTGTGTTTGCGCCTTTCTTTCGGCATTTTTAATGCTCAAAGGCTGGTCGCTTATTGGTGACGCGCTTTCCCACTCCATTGTTCCCGGTGTTGCCGGGGCGTATATGTTGGGTTTACCGTTTTCTTTAGGTGCTTTTTTTTCTGGTGGGCTAGCCGCGTCGGCCATGTTTTTTTTCAACGAGCGGACAAAATTGAAAGAGGACACCATAATAGGCCTGATTTTTTCATCCTTTTTTGCGCTGGGACTTTTTATGAAGTCGTTAAAACCGATGGCTGTCAATATTGATACGATCGTTCTTGGCAACATTCTGGCAGTAAGCCCCGCCGACATTTTGCAGCTTACATTGATCGGCCTTGTGTCACTTGCTTTGCTGCTTTTACGCTGGAAAGACCTTATGGTGACTTTTTTTGACGAAAACCATGCCCGGTCAATCGGTCTTAATACCAAAGCGTTAAAGATTTTGTTCTTTGCCCTGCTTGCTGCCTGTACCGTTGCAGCCATGCAGACTGTTGGCGCCTTTCTGGTTATCAGTCTGGTTGTTACACCGGGTGCCACCGCCTATCTCGTTACTGACCGGTTTCACATTTTGATCGTTCTTGCTGTTATCAATGGCATAGTGACAAGTGCCGTCGGTGTCTACTTAAGCTACCTTATCCATGCACAAACGGGGGGCGTTGTGGTATTGTTACAGGCGCTACTGTTTGCACTGTGCTTTATCTTTGCTTCAAAACACGGGTTTATTGCGGCGCGTTTACGTGCCCGGAAAGTGCAATCATGATAGATACATTTTTAGCCCCGTTTCAATTTCCTTTCATGATCAGGGGAATGATCATAACCATGACTGTCGTCATACCAATGGCAATGCTTTCCTGTTTTTTGATTTTAAAAGGTTGGTCGCTATTAGGGGACGCTATTTCTCATGCTGTTTTTCCCGGTGTTGTTGTCGGTTATATGTTGACACCTCTGCTGATTGCTTTTCTCGGCTTTCTGCCATGGGGTGCGCTAGCAAGCCTTAACCAGTCCGATATAACTATGGCTATGATGGCCTTTGGAGCATTCATTGCCGGGATGGTTTGTGCCATTTTAACCGGTTTTTTAAGTGCCAACAGCCGCGTCAAACAAGACACCGTCATGGGCGTTGTTTTGTCTTCCATGTTCGGTCTGGGACTGGTGCTGGCGACGAGTATCGAAAGCGAACTTCATCTCAATCATATTCTCTTCGGACATCTATTGGGGGTCAATTGGCTCGATATTACCCAAACCATGGTCATTTCTTTCATTGTTGCAGCTGTTTTAAGTTTGAAGTGGCATGACTTTCTGCTTTTTATGTTTGACCCTATTCAGGCAAAAGCCGTGGGGCTAAAGGTCGGTTTTCTCCACTATGCGTTGCTAACAATGATTTCGCTTACCATTGTTGCTGCATTGAAGGCCGTTGGCATCATTCTGGCAATATCGCTGCTCATAGCCCCGGGGGCTGTCGCCTATTTGATGACAAAACGGTTTTCGTCGATGATGGTGCTTGCGATATTGATTGCCGTGTTGAGCAGCTTTTTGGGTGTTTATTTAAGTGCGTTCATCGGTTCCGACGCCGCTTCGACAATAGTGTTGATGATGACAGGTCTTTTTATTATCACTTTTGTCATCACTGCGGCAATTACACGAAAAGCATTGTCATCTGCTTGAGTATCGTACAGGTTTAATGCTAATAGCTAAAGCGACTTTCTTTTTCGGATAGAGGCTTTATCGGGATGAAACGCTATGTGATCAATCTTGACCGCTCGAACGAGCGGTTAGACCATATGAAAAGCGTTTTCAACACGGTTGGTCTTGATTTCATTCGGGTGTCTGCTGTTGACGGCAGAGCGTTGCCCGAAGAAAAATTCGAGCAACTTACAAGAATTCGCAACTGGCCGAAAAAACTGACAAAAGCCGAAGTCGGTTGTTTTTTGAGTCACCTTGAATGTCTAAGGCTGATTAGCGAAGGCGATGATCCTTATGGTGCGGTTTTTGAAGATGATATAAAATTGTCTTCCCATGCCAATTTATTTCTAAAAAACTGGCAATGGATACCTGATGGCTGCGATCTCTTGAAGCTTGATACCGCGCAAACAGTTTGTGTTCTTGGAAAATTCAATACGGATTTACCCGAAGGTTATCGACTTGCCCGGCTCGTTACCAAACACTATTGCGCTGGCGGCTATATAGTTTCCAAAAGCTGTGCCAAGCGGCTCTACGAGGAAAACAGGCTTGTTACTGCGCCTATTGATGAAATTTATTATAACCCTGAATGCGGTGTTATGCAGACATTGAATGTCGAACAGTTGTTTCCCGCCATCGCTATGCAGGTAGGTCTGACAAGTACAATTCGTTCCGATGACGGGAATAAGAAAAATTATAAAAGATCAAGCAAATCAATTTTCCAAAAAATGCAGCGCGAATTTAACCGGTTTAAAAAACGTTATTTTATCCCATATTATCTGAAAACCTTTCACGGGTTCTTTTGGGGTATTGTTCCTTTCCACTAATCAGAATTCCAAATTATGGCTAATAAATTACGCTCGATTGGCACATCGCCTATATTGGTACATAATCTTTAAAGAAAAACGTTGTCGTGTGATAGTCTGGTAAACGGCATCAATGTGCCTTGTTATGCGCATCAATTGGCCGCAAACGTGTATTGTTAGCCGAAGTTAATGCGAAATGCACTTCCTGTTAACGACGTTTGCTGGCGGAAAGCAAAAAATTTATCTAGTTTTTTTGTGAAGGCCAACATTATCAATATTGGCGACCTGTTTTTCTTTTAATGGCGACGAACCACAGAAAACAGTCAATCGTTAGTAAATCGACAGTAAAACCGGTCGATTGACCGGTTATTGGTGCCTAATGAATTGGCATTTTTGATATGCATATCAGCTATGCATAATTGTGGGTTGTTGTTTCGTTAGAGATGTCCTAAATCCTCTCTTGCCGGATTATTCCTCCTCCCAAATCCGGCAAGTTGAATGCAGCACCTCCTCCTCCCATAGCTGCATTCGGAATCAAAGGCTGCGCATCTCCTCCCGCGCGGCCTTTTTCTTTGCGAAAAATATAATTCTTTGTAGAAATTGCCAAATGCAATCGTGGTTGCATTTTTTTGAGTACTTGGCGGCAAAGAGTAAAATACCGCGGAATAAATAGTTCAGGCGTTTCATTGAAAAGGGCTTTTAAGCATAAGTCGTATAAGGGGTAAACCAACCCAGATGACGCATATTCCAAATTCTGCCTGCCATAAACAATCAGATTTTAGCATACAGATTTCGCTAATTTTTCATGTCTTTTGGCAAAAAGCCGTATTGTTTCTTGAATGCAACGGTCAAATGGGCCGGGCTATAACCGATTTGGTATGCAACAGTCGAAACATCGATAGACCCTTCATTCAATAACTTATACGCTTTTTCCAACCGAATCGTTTGCAATTGGCCGAACACGCTATTGTTAAATAAACGGCGAAAGCCAAATGTTAATTTTTTTGTATTTGAACCGACAGAAAGTGCCAATTGCGATAAAGTTGGCGGTTTTTGCATTTTGTCGACAAGTATCTGGTTGGCCATATATATTTTCTCGACATCTTCGTCATTCAGTTTTTCGGAAACCTGTGTTATATTTTTTTCAACAAAATTGTCTTGAATAATATAGGCAGCAAGTTCAAGAGCTTTGCCGAAAACGAACATATCTCGAGATACACCTTGATAGGGGCATGCTTTCACTTGTGAATACAGGTTTTTTTATAACTCTCGTCGGATTGAATGTATCATTTTTTGCCCCTTCGACGTATAACTTTCAAGTTGTGCGTCATAAGTATTGATAAATTTCCCGAAAATACTGTGAGGCGAGTTCATCTTTAGCGAAACAGAAAGATAATGCATATTACACCCGGCCGGAAAGGATTGAGCCCCTTCACGTTCACCCCTATTCCAAATAATACATATGCAAGGGCCGACGATTTGCGTTTCTTTGCAATCAGATAGCTTGCAATGTATTTCGCTATTCCTGATAATGACAATCTTCAATCCGTCAACCGGCGGCTCGTTATGCCATTTTGAACTTGATAAACAGACAATGCCACTTTCCAATTTTACCGCTCCGTCAAAATTGGCGGAAGAATGGTCGGCGGAAAATTGATGGGCACTTGCAGTTTGAATGCCAGAAAAATCTATCATTAAATCGCTTCCGCCTTTTATCTATGCGTGATCGGGTAATTAACGGCGAGTTCACACGCGAGGTGCAATACTCTCGAGCAATATGGTATTGCCCGGTTTGCTAACTGTGGAGTGTTGCCATGTCATATTATTCGCA
>NZ_CALYQK010000066.1 GCF_945285465.1 uncultured Bartonella sp.
GGATGAAATCGTGGAACAACAAGTTGTCACAGGCATTGCTTTTGCCAAGGAAGAGGCACAAATTTCATTACGCCGACTGGCCGATCGCCCCGGTATTTCGGCAGCGATCTTCGGGCCGCTGGCCGAACAACAGATCAATGTCGATATGATTGTGCAAAACATATCGGAAGATGGTTCAAAAACCGATATGACATTTACTGTTCCAGCCACCGATGTTCAAAAAGCGGTCACCACGCTGGAAGCCAACAAAAAGGAAATCGGCTTTGATGTCATTCAATCCGAAACCGATTTGGCCAAAATATCGATTATTGGTATTGGTATGCGCAGCCATGCTGGCGTTGCAGCGACCGCATTTAAGGCGCTTGCAGAAAAAGGCATCAATATCCGGGCAATCACAACATCTGAAATCAAGATTTCAATTTTGATCGACAATGCCTATACCGAATTGGCGGTGCGTACTCTACATAGTGTTTACGGTTTAGACAAAGCGTAGAAATTTGTTAAGCCTTTATGATAACAATTATAAAAAATTGATTGGCCTTTAAAAAAGAGTGCAATAGAATGAACTATCATAATGGGAGATATGATAAACGATGCGGGAGACGCATGTAGGCCCTAAAGTTATCTTGAAGCGTCTGCGCGAATTTATGGCAACAGCCATGGATTCGCAAGAACGGCTCGACCTTATTGTGCGCGAAATAGCCCGCAATATGGATGCGGAGGTTTGTTCTTTTTATGTTCTGCGTTCTGACGATATGTTAGAACTTTATGCAACCGAGGGTCTTAATCCGCAAGCTGTTCACCTTTCCCAATTGCGTCTTGGCCAGGGGCTTGTCGGTACTATTGCGGCAACGGCGCGCCCATTGAACCTGACCGATGCCAGAAAGCATCCCGCTTTTACCTATCTTCCTGAAACCGGAGAAGAAATTTATTCTTCCTTTCTGGGGGTACCGATTTTACGTGCTGGCCGCATTCTGGGCGTTCTGGTTGTCCAAAACCGTAATAAACGCGGCTATAGTGACGAAGAAGTCGAAGCTCTTGAAACAGTTGCCATGGTGCTTGCCGAAATGATTGCTTCCGGCGATTTACCGAGGCTCACCCGACCTAATGTCGATGTGGATATGCGCCGCCCCTTCACGTTGGTCGGCCAATCGCTCAATGAAGGGATCGGGCTTGGTCATATTGTCCTTCATGAGCCGCGAATTGTCGTCACCAATCTTTTCAACGAAAACAGCACTGTCGAAATTGAAAAACTCTCCAAGGCAATCGGCTCCTTGCGCTTGTCTATTGATGACATGCTTTCAAGAAGTGATGTGGCAAGCGAAGGAGAACACCGCGAAATTCTCGAAACCTACCGTATGTTTGCCAATGACCGTGGCTGGATAAGACGTCTTGAAGAAGCAATCAACAATGGCTTGACCGCTGAAGCAGCGGTGGAAAAAGTTCAAAGCGATACCCGTGCTCGTATGGTGCATTTGAGTGACCCGTATTTGCGTGAGCGACTTTCCGATTTTGATGATCTGGCCAACCGCCTTCTCTATCAACTGATGGGTCGAACACGAGAAACAATAGCCGCCGATCTGCCCAAGGATTCCATTATTGTTGCCCGATCAATGGGGGCGGCCGAATTGCTCGATTATCCGCGCGAGCGTATTCGCGGTCTGGTGTTGGAAGATGGTACCCCGACAAGCCATGTTGTTATCGTTGCCCGTGCAATGTCGATACCCGTTGTCGGCCAGATGAAAGGTGTTGTATCGCTATCCGAAAATGGTGATCCGCTCATTATTGATGGTGATGACGGCAAAGTTTATCTGCGTCCCGTTGCCGATGTTGAAAATGCATTTATCGAGAAAGCCCGCTTTCGGGCACGCCGCCAAAAACTCTATCGTAACCTGCGTGATGTTCCGGCTAACACGAAAGATGGTCGTCACATCACACTTTTGATTAACGCTGGCCTTCTTGTCGATTTGCCGCAACTGAACGAATCGGGGGCTGAAGGAATCGGCCTTTTCCGTACCGAATTGCAATTCATGATTGCCTCGACTTTTCCGCGTGCCCATGAACAGGAAAAACTTTATCGCGATGTCTATCAACAAATCGGCGACAAGCCTGTTACGTTTCGCACACTTGATATAGGTGGCGATAAAGTTCTGCCCTATTTTCGCAGCAAGGGCAAAGAGGAAAACCCTGCTCTGGGTTGGCGCGCTATCCGCCTGACCCTCGACAAGCCGGCATTGATGCGCACACAATTACGCGCACTTTTGAAGGCTTCCGGCGGGCGAGAATTGCGTCTAATGCTTCCTATGGTGACTGAAGTTGGCGAAATATACCACACCCGACAATTGATTGATCGCGAAGTTTCCTATCTGACACGTTTTGGCCATCCGATGCCGACGCGATTGAAATTGGGGGCAATGGTCGAGGTGCCTGCTTTATTGTTCCAGCTTGACGAACTTATGCAGATTGTTGACTTCATATCTGTCGGCTCCAACGATCTGTTTCAATTCATGATGGCCATCGACCGCGGCAATTCGGAAATAGCCCATCGTTTTGATCAGCTTTCAGCACCGTTTCTGCGTGCCTTACGCCGGATTATCGAGGCTGGCGAACGCAATGAAACACCCATCACCCTGTGCGGGGAAATGGCAGGAAAACCACTTTTGGCACTTGCCCTTTTAGGGCTCGGATTTACCCGTATTTCCATGACACCATCGGCCATCGGACCGATTAAAGCAATGTTGCTCAATCTGGATATTGGTAATCTCCAACATGCATTACTTGCCGAACTCAAAAAAAATATAACCGGTTCCTTGCGTCCATGGCTCATGCGTTTTGTCGAGGACAACAACATCACTCTATAATTATACTAAAAATCACCCTATAATTATAATAAAATATGTCTGAACACTATGTTCGGCATGATATTTGTCCCGACTAATACTACAAAACATTTTGAAAAGACTTGCCCCATTGCGCATTAGTTTATTGGCAACAACAGATCTTTTGACTATTTTTAGTCCGGCAATTACCATTTCCGGCGAGCTGGTCGGCACAGGCTAGGCAAAGTTTGGGCAAGGTAAAGTCTAACAATATGCCAACAGAGACAAACAAAAGTCTGTATTTTCTATTTCAACCAGAGAAAAAACCTGATTTTCAATTCTACGTCTTTCTATGCGGAATAAAATTCTTGACCACCGAGTAACAAAGCGTCATCAAAACGACCCAGATAAGACCAACAACGAGAGCTGCTCTTGTATCTTCAAAAACACCCAGAAGCACAATAATAAACACCATGAACAATATAGTAATAACCGGCCCTATCGGCCAAAAAGGAATTGGATATTGCAAGTTTTTCTGATCGTCTTTAGCCATTTTAAACCGCATAAAGACTTGCGAAAGCAAAATCATCAGCCAGACAAACACTGTTGCAAAAGTTGCCATAGCCGCGATCAGAAAAAACAATTTTTCATGATAGAAATAGTTAAGTACAACACCAATGACAAGCACGATAAACATTGCAAGAACAGACAAAACCGGAATGCCACCTTTTGAAACATAGTTGAGTTGCTTTATAGCATGTCCGTCTTCAGCAAGGCCGTGCAACATGCGCCCCGCCCCATAGAGGTCGCTGTTGATTGCCGAAATGGCGGCGGTAATAACCACAATATTGAGAATATTGGCAGCATAATTGATACCAAGACTTTCAAAAATAGTAACAAACGGGCTACCTTCAATGCCAATTTTGTTCCACGGATAAAGCGACATCAATATTGCCAATGTCGCCACATAAAAAAACAGTATACGAAACGGGATGGCGTTGATTGCCTTGGGAATATTGCGGTCGGCGTCTTTCACTTCAACAGCCATAAGACCGATAATCTCGATACCGCCAAAGGCAAAGACAACAACGCTGAATGAAGCGATAAAGCCCATCCAGCCGTTGGGCATCCAGCCACCGTTACTCCAAAGATTATGGATACCTGTTGCATGGTGGGATGCACTGCCAAAACCAAACAGGATAATAGCAACCCCGGCAATAATCATCGCAATAATGGCGGCAATTTTTACGACAGAAAGCCAAAATTCCATTTCACCATAAACTTTGACAGCCGTCAGATTAAGCCCAGTAATGACCAGTGTAATACCCAGCGTCCATAACCATGGTGATACCTCTGGAAACCAAAACCCCATATAGGTTGCAAAAGCGGTAATATCGGCAAGACAAACCAGCACCATCTCGAAAACATAGGTCCAACCGGTTAAAAAGCCCGCAAGTGGCCCCATATAATTGGATGCGTAACGACCAAAAGATCCCGGTAACGGACTATGCAGAACCATTTCTCCCAATGCACGCATAACCATGAATGCCATAACGCCGGAAATACAATAAGCCAAGAGAACAATGGGGCCGGCGACTTTGATTGCGCCGGCCGAACCATAAAACAATCCGGTACCGATGGCCGAGCCAAGGGCAATGAAAAAAACATGCCTTTTATTCAAGCCTTTTTTTAAAGAGCTTTTCTGCATATTCTATCTCTCCAGCGTCAAGTGAAATATATCAGGCGGGCGTTCGATTTTCTCGAAATGTTATGAGGATTTTTTTTGGGGCACAAGAAGAAAAGCGACATAAAATATTGATATTCTCAAATCTTTTCAAATCTCAGATCAAGAAAAATGCCTTGGCGTTAAAATCCGCATGAATCGCGTTTTGTTTTTGGCGGGTGCGACCAAAAACACAAGTTTACCAATGGCCGTTGAATTCTTGCTTTTATACCACCGAAAATTATCAGCCATTTCCATAGAATGCGTTAAAACTCTCTTATGCGGACTACCCTTTCAGGCAATTCAAAAACGCTATTGTTTGAAGTGCCCGTCTTTTTCCAAATGGCCAGATTCAACGTAAAATATTTGATAGCATAAGCCAATTTTTGCTTTCATACTTCCGGTCTTGTACTTTTATGTTCAATATCAGAATGGTCGATAACTATATAAATCTATTCGATTTTTTCTGTACCATTGACATTTACAAAGTTTGTTTGGCCCCTTTCAGGATAGTGTCAGTTTTTACAATTAGATAGCAGACAGAATTTAGGAATCTGCGAATGAATAACAGGCAAAAACTGACTATTGCGGCACTTGCTTGTGCAATATTATTTTGCAGCGGTTATTATATGAGCGGTAACGGTTATCTGAACCGTATTGGCGAACAGCGCATGCTGCTAAACATTGCGCCGCCCGCTCGCGGAAGTGCCGAGCAGAAAAAAGACGAATTTGTTTTTTTAAAAACCCGCTCCTACAAGGATAGTGCCCGCTGGAAACAGGCCATTGCCGATTCGAAAGCCTCTGTTGCCGAAATCGTCAATGGATTCGGTTGTGCAACTGGCCGTCAGATTTCAGCAAAAAATATGCAAAATTTTTTCAAACTTCTTTCTAAGACCAATGAAGATGCCGAAAGGCTTGCCCACAAGTCGAAAAAGGAATTTAAAATAGCACACCCGTATATGTTGTATGGCGGCGTCACATGCACGAAACCTCTTGGCTATGATTATCCATCAGGCCACGCCATACAAGGTTGGATAATCGCACGTTTATTAGTCGAATTTTATCCTGAGCGCCGAGCAGAAATTTTTTCCCATGCACGAAGCTTTGCCGAAAGCCGCGTTATTTGCGGCGTTCACAGCGTAAGTGCTGTAGAAGTTGACGAAGATTATTCAGCAAAAATTATCGACCGGCTAAAAAAAATACCCGCTTTCCAAAACGATCTCTCGGCGGCAAAAGTCGAAATGCTAACGCTCAAAATGACTCCGATGACCGGTCAATCATGCAGAAAGTTTCCGCCCAAATACGTCAAACCTTTTTCTTTTAATTCTTCCCTATTGTCGCGAGGTCAATAATGCTCCGTTCCATTTTCAAGTTCCGTCCGCAAATTGGCAGCATTACTCTGGCAATCATTGTAGCTTTTTATTTGCTCGCGGTATTTAATAAAACATTCTGGCGACATGTTTTTCAAGCTTTCAACTATGATTATGCGCCAATCATCGCTATTGCCGTTGGTGTGACATGTCTTTTTGTTGCACTGACAGTAACCTGTTCTATTAAATATCTCGTCAAACCAATTTTTATCATTTTTATTCTCTCCGGTAGCGCGGCAAGCTGGTTTACCGACCAATACGGTACAATCATCGACCGTGACATGATTGCCAATGCCGTCGAAACCACATCGGCAGAAGCTGCAAATCTTCTGACAATGGATTTTTTCATTCATTTTACAATTACCGGCATTATTCCAAGCTTGCTCATTGTGTGGGTAAGAATAAAGCACTATCGAATTGTCAAAAAAGTGCTTTTAAACCTGTCCGTGATCGTTCCCTGTTTGTTGGTTACGGTATTTTGTACCCTTATTACCTCACGTGAACTTATTTCAACATTGCGCGAACACAACGAGATTGTGCGAATCGTCAACCCGATTTTACCGATCGGTCACGCCGTCAAATATGTTGTAAAGCAGGAAAAAACCAAAACACGAGTTTTTAAACAGATTGGTCTTGACGCTGAAGTCGCTTCTTTTGAGCAAAGCCGTCATCGTCCACGTGTCACGATAGTCGTTGCCGGAGAAACAGCACGAGCTGATGATTTCTCACTCCAAGGCTATGACAAAGAAACCAACCCTGAACTCAAAAAACGCAATATCATTTATTTTCCTAAAACCACGAGTTGTGGTACCGCCACCGCCCAATCATTGCCATGCATGTTTTCGCCTTATCCGAGAAAAGAATTTACGATTGCGCGCGCTGTCTCGACAAATAGCCTGCCCGACATTTTACAAACAGCGGGAATACGGGTCGAATGGTGGGAAAATAATACCGGAAGTAAAGGCGTTGCCGATCGCATTAAAACCGTCTCTTTTTATGGCGGCAAAGATCCGGCATTCTGTATAGATGGCGAGTGTCAGGATGGTATCATGCTCCAAAAACTAGGTACATGGCTCGACCACATTGACGGCGATACCGTGTTGTTCATTCACCAGTTGGGTAGCCATGGCCCGGCTTATTTCAAGCGCTATCCGGAAGCCTTCCGACATTTTGTACCCGATTGTCGCAACACCGTTTTTAGCGAATGCGGCGCTGAAGAAATCCGCAATGCCTATGACAATACCATTCTTTACACCGACTATTTTTTAAGTACAATTATCGACCAGCTAAACCAGCATTCCTATAAATTCGACAGTGCAATGTTCTACATGTCCGACCACGGGGAGTCGCTTGGTGAAAACGGTTTGTACCTTCACGGTATGCCCTATTCGATAGCACCGGAACAACAAACACATATACCGTTTATTTTATGGATGTCACAACAGTTTGCCGCAACAATGAAAGTCGATTTAAGCTGCATCAAAAAAGACGCGGCGGACGCCGCAATGTCACATGATAATCTTTTTCCTTCTATTCTGACGATGATGAATGTAAAAACAACAATAAAAGATGAACGACTTGACATTTTTAGAAGCTGTCGGACAAGTCAAGTAGCGGTTTTTAGGTAGACGATGCGTGTATTGCTGATTGAAGATGATAAGTCGCTCGGGCGCGCGGTACGCGACCATATCATCAAACAGAATAATGCGGTAGACTGGGCCCAAACACTGGAAGATGCCTATGCTTCTGTTGCCGGTACACGCTATGATTTCATATTGCTTGATCTTCGCCTTCCGGACGGAAACGGACTAACTTTTCTTAAAGATATCCGGGCAAAAAATATCACCTCACCAGTCGTTATTCTGACCGCTCATGACCAGATCAGTGAACGGATTGAAGGTTTAAATAGTGGGGCTGACGACTATATTGTCAAACCCTTTGATCTTTATGAATTAACCGCAAGAATAAATGCCGTTGCCAGACGAACCAACGGTCAGGCAAAATCCGAACTCCAGATAGGTACCATGACAATAGACATGGACAGCAAGCGGCTTTTTATCAACAATGAGGAAATTGAACTAAGCGCACGCGAATGGGCAATCATTGAACATATGGCAAGCCATCCCAATATGTTGATTACAAAAAACCAGATTGAGGATACGATTTATGCTTTTGGCTCGGAGGTCGAAAGCAATACAGTCGAAGTCTATATCAGCCGATTGAGAAAAAAAATCGGTAAAGATCGTATCAAGACACATCATGGTCGCGGATATAGCTTATGCTGATTTGGAAATATCCGGATAAAAGCCTGACCCGACGCGTTATTGTTTCGGTTACATGTGGCAATCTTGTCTTTTGGGTAATTGCCTGCCTGATGGCGGCTTTTGTCATGTATGAGGAATATGGCGAATCGTTTGATGGCACTTTGCAGGTGACTGCTGAACGGCTGCTGCCTCTTGCTCTTGAAGACGTGCGCAATAATGATGAGGATATTGATCTTCTTGTCAAAACCGATAATCATTCGACACCCTCTGAGTATACTACTTATCAGGTTCTTGATCGTAATGGAAAAATGGTTATGCGTTCGGAAGACGCACCGTCAAATCCTTATGGTGTGCCTTTGAAAACGGGCTTTTTTAAAACAAAAAAATGGCGGGTCTATTCGCTTGTCAGTCAGGATGGCGATTATCTCATTCAGGTTGCCGATCGTCTTTCCGAACGGCGTGAAGCAGCAAGAGAAGCAATGACGGCAATGCTTATTCCGGCATTGCTGCTTATTCCGCTCAGTATGCTTGCCATTGGTTTTATTGTCAAAAACCAGTTGCGGCCAATAAAGAATTTAAGTGAAACTATCGCCAAAAAAGACACCGGCAATATGCAGTCTATTGAGGCAGAAACAATGCCGGACGAGTTCCAGCCTATTATCGGCTCGGTCAACAGTTTGCTGGCAAAACTGAAAGCAGCGTTGGAAGCGGAACGTTCTTTCACATCCAATAGTGCCCATGAAATACGCACACCAATTGCCGCAGCGCTCGCTCATACACAGGTTCTCATTGAAGAAATGCCAAAGCGCTACCACTTGCGTGCCAAAGAGGTTGAAAATGCATTGCAACGATTGCGTCGTCTGAGTGAAAAATTGCTTCAACTAGCCCGCGCTGATGCCCAACTTGGCACAAGTGAAAAACCAATTGATCTTATCCCTTTTATTGAGGCTGTTGTTGAAGATTTCAACCGTGCCAACATTACCAAGGGGCGCCTTGTGACCACCTATACTGTCGAGACACTCTATAAACATCTGAATGGCGATGCTTTTGGCGTTATCATACGCAATCTTCTGGAAAATGCGTTGAATTATAGCACAGAAGGCACATTGGTCGATGTCATAATCAACAACGATGTCATCGTCATTGGTAATGATTGTCCGGTTATTGCCTTGTCTACCCTGAAATATCTCGGACAGCGTTTTTACCGTGGCGATAACCATAAGGAAGGGTCGGGTCTGGGACTTTCTATTGTTGAAGCACTTGCCCAAACTATGCCGATAGAAATCAACTATTCTTCACCGCGGACCGCCAGCAACCAAGGTTTCGAGGTTACGATCAGACTTTAAGCCAAATGCCTGAATTGCGAAAAATAACTATATTAGTAGCATTGTTTTTTGGCCGATACGATTTATGTTACTGCATAAATAAAATTTTAATGGCCTTAAATTCATACGTTGCAGTTGTCCGCCTTTTGATAATTAATTTTGGCTACAAAATAAAAAGGAATTTGTTCGTGCCTGTCTCAATAAATGTTAATGATAAAATGCAGCACGGTTATGAATATGAGCTCAAATGCAAAGAGGGCGAAGACTTTGAACCGGATTTCAAGCCGCAGCTGACCCCTAAACAAATGTTGGAAATGGGGGTTTTTGGCGGTAAATACATGACGGACTGTAGAAGTGAATTTCCGGCCGAATGGTTTGAACGGGCAAAATTATCACCGGAAGGCAGGCGCGCCGACATCAACTATTATGGTGTTTTTGCCGGCAAACCGCTTTCCTATTGGCGGGCAAAGGGGTGGATTTATAAAGATGACCCG
>NZ_CALYQK010000067.1 GCF_945285465.1 uncultured Bartonella sp.
TTTCGACGGTCACGATATCACCTATATGGAAACCCACGAGATAGCACGATTGCGAATTGCCCAATCACCGGAAGGACGGCGGATTTTTCCGCGCATGACAGTGCTTGAAAACCTGCAAATGGGTGCCGGCATCGACAGCCTCAAATATTTCGATGAAGATGTCGAAAAAATGTTTACGCTTTTTCCACGCCTTAAAGAACGATTGCAACAACGCGGGGGCACATTGTCGGGCGGCGAGCAGCAAATGTTGGCAATCGCCCGCGCGCTGATGGCACGGCCACGCTTGCTCATGCTTGACGAACCGTCATTGGGGTTGGCACCTTTAATCGTCAAACAGATATTTGATGCTATCAGGGTTTTGAACAAGGAAACTGGCCTGACAGTGTTTCTCGTCGAACAAAACGCTTTCGGAGCGTTGAAACTTGCCCATCGTGGTTATGTTCTTGTGAATGGTGTTGTGACAATGAGTGGCACAGGTAGTGACCTGTTGGCTGATCCGAAAGTGCGTGCAGCCTATCTTGAAGGTGGTAGACGTTAATAAAATTCTTCATACCATAATCAAGTGTTGTTTGAAGTTGAGGGAGCAAAAATGCAAGGCATCATCTATCAGGAGTCATCGCTTTTCGTTTTTATTCTGGTAACATGTATCTTGGGCGGATGGGCGGCATGGATGACAGGGCGCGCTTGCGCATTGACGTGGCATGGTCTGAAAGTTGCGTTATTTTCGATGTTTCCGCTGGCGGCGGCGATTCGATTTATCCATTATATTCCGCCTTTTAACGGTACTTTGCTGTCACTTCATTATTATCTGGTTGATCTTGTTGTTTTGCTTATTTTTGCTGGCATGGGTTTTCAGTATACACGGACCAGGCAGATGGTTCGTCAATATAGCTGGCTTTATGTCAAATCTTCACCGTTTTCGTGGCGCAAAAAATAGCGAAATGATGCGCGGTCTATGGGCACTGTTTGAACTCGACACCTGTTTTTTAATAGATAAAATTTGAAGATAACTTCGCCTTTTTGGTTTTTAACCGCCTGTTTTGTCGTTTAATTTATCGAAAAGATTATAAACTATACCAGTGATCGGCATTGTTGTTCTAAAAGTTTAAAAATAACCGTTCCATTTTAATCGAATTGATTGTTTTTGCCCTCTGGAACATTTCCAAATATAGTTTTATAAATTATCTATAAAAAAGAGGAGAACAGTATGAAAAAAGCCTTATTTGCAAGTGTTGCGGCAATTGGTTTTGCGGCCTTTATGAATAGTGCGTGGGCCGATATAAAACTTGGTGTTGCCATTCCTGTTACCGGGCCAAGTGCGGCAATCGGTGCCCAAATTCAACATGGTGCTGAAATGGCCGTTAAAAATATCAACGATCAAGGTGGCATCAAAGGGGAAAAACTGGTCATCGAAATTGTCGACGATGCTTCCGACCCGAAACAGGCTGTTTCCGGTGCCAATAAGCTTGCTGGCGATGGTGTACAGTTTGTTGTCGCCCATTATAATTCCGGCGCGGCATTGCCGGCTGCAATCGTCTATGACGAAAATGGGATGTTGGCCATATCGCCCGGTGTTACCAACCCGAAATTGACCGAAACAGGCTATCCGATGCAATTTCGCGTTTGTGGTCGCGATGATCAGCAAGGTTCGTTTGCTGCTGAATTTATCAAAAAAAATATTGCCGACCCTAAGGTTATGATTATCCATGACAAAACGGCTTATGGCATTGGACTTGCCGAAGAGGTCAAGAAAACACTGAACAAGCTTGGTATTACCGAGTTGAGCTTTGACGGTGTCAATGTCGAAGACAAAGATTTTTCTGCAATTATTGCAAAAATGAAACAAAGTGGTGCCAATGTCGTCTATTTTGGTGGCCTTTATACACCGGCCGGTTTGATGTTACGGCAAATGGCCGAGCAGAAAGTCAAACCGGTCTATATCGGGGGTGATGCTTTTGCCAGCAACGAGCTTGCGGCAACAGCAAAAGACGCTGTTATCGGTGTCATGAACACTTTTAATGCCGACCCGCGTTCCGATAAAAGCAATGACGAGCTTGTCAAAACGTTCAGAGAGAGCGGGTTTGAGCCGGAAGCCTTTACCCTTTATTCCTATGCCGTGGTTCAACTTTTTGCCGAAGGTATTGCTGCCGAAGGAAAAAATCCCCAAAAAGTGGCTGAATACCTCAAAACAAAAGGTCCATTCAAGACTGTGCTCGGCCCGTTGGATTTTACCGAAAAAGGTGACCCGAAAGAAGGTGGCTTTGTCATGAATCGCTGGTATAAAACCCCCAATGGCGGCTATAATTATTCAGAGGTCAAAGACTGAAACATTAAAGAACGGCATTTTAAAAACAAAAAGCACGTATTTTACATACATGCTTTTAATTTTTCTAACGTGGATAGGCGTTACTTTTTGCGCAGCAGAAAATAGGCAGCAACGCCTAATATACCGATAATTGCCAATGTCGTTTTTGGATTTTTTTTCGATTGTTCACTTATATAATGTGCTCGTTCGCCGACTACATCAAACACGTGCTGGCCTTTATCTTTGACGGTTTCGGCCAATTCACCAACATCAAAACTCTGGTTAGGCCAGTTTTTATGCTTTGTTAGCAAAGCAAGCTCAATTTTCAGATCGTGAATACGTTTTTCGATTTTTTGTTTTGTGTCATCAGTATTTAGAAACTTAATCATAGTCTTTCCCTGCGTTTGATGCCCCGTATAATTTTGCGAACACAAGGCTCTGCTTTTTTATCATTCAATGTTTGCAGAGTAAAAAAGTTTCTTTTGAAAATTTGCTTTTTATATTTAAAAGGATTTTACCGCTCGGTACGGACTTTGAAAAAATAGGCACGGTGTCACGACAAAGGGCAATAAACACCAAATTCGCCACTATGGAAAAATTCTTAAAGAAAAATTGACCGGTGATTTTGAATTTACGGTTGGGAAAATACTGTTAAGATAGCTATAACACGTCTATGTGTTTATCGATACTTAAGACATGAGCAGAGACATTATCCAAAAAATGATCAACTACAACTATTTTTCCAAGCCGTTTCCACGTCGCAATTCAGTTGAAGTTGACGTCGGCGGTGTCAAGGTCGGTGGCAATAATCCGATTGTAGTCCAGTCGATGACCAATACCGATACGGCCGATGTCGATGCCACTGTCGCCCAAGTTGCTGCCCTGGCAACAGCCGGATCCGAACTTGTTCGTATTACTGTTGATCGCGATGAATCGGCGGTGGCGGTGCCGAGGATAAAAGAACGTCTCGACAGGCTAGGCATTAATGTTCCACTTATCGGCGATTTCCATTATATCGGGCACAAGCTTTTGGCCGATCATCCTGACTGTGCCCAGGCTTTGGCCAAATATCGTATCAATCCGGGAAATGTAGGATTTCGTGATAAACGCGACAAACAATTTAGTGAAATTATCCAACTTGCGATCAAGTATGATAAACCTGTCCGCATCGGCGTGAATTGGGGGTCTCTCGATCAGGAATTGCTAACCCGCCTAATGGATGAAAATTCACAAAAAGGCGGGCCGCTTTCGACAGAAGAAGTCATGCACGAAACAGTAGTTCAGTCAGCGCTTATTTCGGCACATATGGCTGAAGAGATTGGTCTGGGTCGTGATAAAATCATTCTGTCGGCAAAAGTCAGTCAGGTACAGGATTTGGTTGCCGTTTACACCATGTTGGCACAACGTTGTGATTACGCATTGCATTTGGGGCTTACCGAAGCGGGAATGGGTACCAAAGGTGTTGTTGCCTCATCGGCGGCACTTGGTATTTTGTTGCAACAAGGAATTGGTGATACAATCCGCATTTCTCTGACACCCGAACCCGGTGGGGATCGCCGTCGCGAAGTGCAAGTTGCGCAAGAGCTTTTACAAGTTATGGGATTTAGACAGTTTATCCCCACAGTAGCCGCTTGCCCGGGCTGCGGGCGCACAACTTCGACAGTCTTTCAGGAACTGGCGCAAAAAATTCAGAGTGATATCCGCAAGAATATGCCGGTCTGGCGTGAAAAATATCCCGGAGTCGAGACACTTAATGTTGCAGTTATGGGCTGTATTGTGAATGGCCCGGGTGAGTCAAAACATGCCAATATCGGCATTTCGCTACCCGGTACCGGCGAAATGCCTGCAGCACCCGTTTTTATTGACGGCAAAAAGGTGAAAACTCTGCGTGGCGCCAATATCGCATCCGAGTTTGAACAGATGGTTGCAGAATATATTGAAGAGCGTTTTCGTTAAATTTTCAATGCAATATTGTTTTTCGCCGGTTTGCGAAAAATGCCAAAAAAAAGCTGAATATTGATGATTTTCGTCTGCAATAGCGCAAACGTAAACTCGTTCGTTTGAAAGCTCGTCACGCTTGAGGGTGGTCAATCGCAGTCAAAAATGATGCTTACAACAATTGACACAGAAGAGGAGTTTGACAGGGACGAAGAGAAAATACGTACGCATTAGCTGTATCTTGTTGCCATGCGCTGTGAGTTGTTGAGTTTGGCAAACAGCTTCTCGATTTTTGCCTGTGGTGCGCGATTTTGTAACTTGCGAGATCTTAAAACAGAAGTGCCGTTGTCCGGTTTTTGTCTTGTCGTGCAATTTTGGGCGTGCTCGTTCTGTTTCATATTCCCGACCGAGCCGGTCAGCCGCTTAAAACCTGGCCGCAATGAGTTGCTGTGCATCGAAAAGAAGCAGTCTAGTCTCCGTCCAATAAAAATTACATTCGCGTTTTCCTGAAATGAAACCAATAAATTGTAATTCCAGTGAAATGGAAATCTTAAAAATTTAATAGGCACTAAGACGGGCGCCGTCATGAACATTATCATTTCTGTTCATCATTTGTGTCGTCAATAACCACTTTGCCGCTACTACGGTCTTTTATCCACGAGACAAAAGGCACAGCCGAAGTTTTTGGCAAACGTATCTTCAGTTCACAGCCAAGGTCATCGAATTGACGGCTTTCAATCTGGCCCTGAAAATTCTTGATTTCATTTTCCACAACAGGCAACAGATGAAACGGGCAAAGAAATGTCAGCGTTTTCCAATCAATAAGTTCGATCAATTCGCCTTTTTGCAGCACTCTTGCCGCACCACCGCCATAAGCGCGAACAAGACCGCCCGTACCCAGTTTAATTCCTCCAAACCAGCGTGTAACAACGATAAGAATGCAATCACAGTCTTTCCCTTCAATTGCATTGAGAATAGGCTTTCCTGCAGTTCCCGTCGGTTCGCCATCGTCATTAAAACGGTAATTCTGGTAGAGTTTCCAAGCATAACAGTGATGGGTTGCTTCTTCTTGACGAATGGTTTCAATAATATCTTCAGCCTCGTTCGCCGATGCTATCGGGAAGGCGCGCGTTAAAAACCGGCTTTTTTTAATCTCTTCCATTAACTCGACTGGCTGGGCAAGTGTAAATGGCATGAATTTTCCTGGCGTCTGTCCGTATTTACGGGTTTGCGCATTTGGCCGGTAGCCAAAGTGCAAAAAAGTCGTAGCGCTTTAAAAGCCTTATAATGAGCTGATTTCTCTGAAACGTCAAAACAGAATTATCCGATTGTAAGAAAGGCGAGCAGAAAATTTTGCTCCGACAATAACCATCCGGCCTTCTATAAAAGATGAAAAAATCGGTTTAACAATCTAACCAATAAAACTTTGACTTGAACGTTAGCGGCAATGTCGATTATTCAACTTTTTCTCTTGATAATAAATTCGGCAGTATGGCGTAGAATATCGGCTTTTTTCCCGAAGGGTTCAAGGACGGCTTCTGCTTGTTCCATAAGTCCGGCCAACTGGCGGCGCGCCCAATCAACACCGTGAAGGGCAACCAATGTTGCTTTGTCGGATGCAATATCTTTACCGGCCGTTTTGCCAAGCGCTGCCGTATCGCCCATGACATCAAGAACATCGTCGGCAAGCTGAAAGGCAAGTCCGATTGCCGAACCGAATTCTGCCAATCTTTGGCGATCTTCCCGTGTAGCGTTGCCGATTATTGCGCCTGCTTCACAGGCATAGCGAATGAGTGCGCCGGTCTTCATAGCTTGCAAAGTTATGATGCCGCTTTCGTCAGGTTTTTGTTTTTCTGCCTGCAAATCGAGTATTTGCCCGCCCACCATACCACCAAGACCGGCTGAAAGAGCAAGGCCACGAATAAGTTTTAGCCGTGTTTGGGCGTTTAATTCTCCGATTTCGTTAGAAAGAAAATCAAAAGCAATGGTCAATAATGCATCACCCGCCAGAATTGCCGTGGCTTCGTCGAATGCCTTGTGAACAGTCGGTTTCCCGCGGCGAAGATCATCATCATCCATTGCCGGTAAATCGTCATGAATAAGCGAATAACAATGAACACATTCAAGAGCGGCCCCGACCTGTTGTGCTGCTTCAAGGCTGGCATCAAAAAGTGCAGCTGTTTGTATAACAAGAAATGGTCGCAATCTTTTGCCACCGTTCAAAACGCCATGTCGCATGGCTGCAAGTAATGTTGCAGGCCGGGCGATTTCGCCGGTCTTCACATGGTTTGAAAGCTTGGTGTCCAATAATTTACCAATCTGCCGGGCATTCGTTGCAAGTAAATTGGCAAAATCTTCCATTGCGAATTCCTTTAATCTTTGCAAGATGGGCATGAACCAATCAAACGCCATCGTCAACATTTAACAGTGAGACAATGATACAATCTATGAGGCATAATTGTTGACCCAAAAGACAAACCCGCACAAGTTTTTTAGCATAAGGTATAACAAAAAACTTCGCTATGCAGTCTTTGTGCCGTTATTTGTTTTGTTGTTGCCCGCCGTAATGATGCTCGTTTACAATTTGCCTTTTATCCACCCGCTGTCGACCCTTATGGTGAAAGATACGATCACTTTGAAACATGTCGAGCGAAAATGGGTCAATGTTGAAGATATCTCGCCTTATCTGATTAATGCGGTTATCATGTCCGAAGACGGGCAATTCTGTTTGCACAATGGTGTTGACTGGGGAGCCTTGAAAATGGTTATTTCCCGTAATGGCGGGCCGCGGCGTGGAGCTTCGACCATAACAATGCAAATGGTCAAAAATCTTTTTCTGTGGAACAGCCGGTCCTATTTACGTAAAGGGCTTGAAATCCCTTATGCCATTATTGCCGACGCTGTTCTCACGAAGGAACGGATAGTTGAAATTTACCTTAACATTGCCGAATGGGGGCCGGGCATTTACGGTGCGCAAGCAGCAGCCCAGCATTTTTTCAAACGACCAGCAAAAAATCTGACAATGCGTCAGGCTGCATTTCTTGCCGCAACATTGCCTAATCCGAAATTGCGCAATCCCGCCCGTCCATCGGCAAATTTAACTCGTCTTGCACGACTTATAGAAAGGCGTTTGCATCAAGCCGGTTCCTATACGCAGTGTGTGCGTTAGCACGCCGCTTTAAAAATATTCAATTATTCTGGCGCAAATAAACAATCACTTCAGCAAAAAAAGCTGTTTTAAGTCTGGTCAAAGCTCCATAATCAGTGTATAGGCAGCCCAACCCTTCTATAATTTTGTTTGCTGGAATAAAATTTGGTTTATTGCAGCAGATACGTTTTAAGCAAATTTGGAGTATAATTCCATGGCTGTACCTAAACGAAAAACGTCTCCGTCCAAGCGCGGTATGCGTCGTTCTGCCGATGCCCTCAAGGCTCCGACCTATATTGAAGACAAGACTTCCGGCGAGCTTCGTCGTCCACACCACATCGACCTTAAAACCGGTATGTATCGTGGCCGTCAGGTTTTGACACCGAAAGACTGATTTCTATTATCGGTTATCGGAAAACCGGCCTTTTGGCCGGTTTTTTTGTTAAAGCCGTCTATCATCACCTGATATTGCCCTGTCATACCGGGGTTTCATTTATCCGCCGCATTTGCCTTAAGCAGCGGATTTTTGCGGTTTGGTAGGCATTTAAGATATAAAATAGGCAGAGTTATACAAGCTTGGCACAGTCCTAAAAAACGGGCACAGTCGTATAAACTCGGCAAAGTCTATCAAGTAAAACAAACGATGTTTTTCGACGCATTATAAGCGCTTTATTGCTTAATTTTGCTGGCTGTCCTTAAACCAAGGCGGGATTTAATATTTTTCCAGATTTTGCTGTTATGGCAAAATTTGATGATGCAAAACGTCGATCTTAAACATAACGACAAAAGCCGCTATTTCATCGCTTGCCATTTAGCGTTTTTACACCGGCCTGCTTCTTAAAGGTCAAATTAAAGATCGATTCAAGGTTAAATCCGATACTGGTTTTTTAAATTTCACGGAACAATATCTATACATGGTATTCAGTATTAAGTATTGTCCCTTATGTAGTCAGAACATACTAGGAACGATGGCGTGTCAGCGATTCGTCGCCGATTCGTTCTTCACCTGTTCTAATCGTTAAGATTTGTTGTTAATGTTTTATAAATGACAATGCTTGCTTGTCTTTTTAGAAAATATTAAGCCGTTTTTCGATTTAGAAATGCTAAATTATGGTTTGGCTTAAAAGGTGGTTAGTCACATTTTATCGGCCAAGGCCGACAATAATTATTTGGAGTGCAGGATGACAAAAGCCCCTTTCATCCTTTCGGGGCGCAATGTAACAGCCGTTTTGGGGCCAACAAATACCGGCAAAACCCATTTGGCGATCGAGCGTATGCTTGGCTATGATAGTGGCATGATTGGTTTGCCATTAAGGCTTCTTGCCCGTGAAGTATATAACCGCATTTGTGAAAAAATCGGCTCTCATCGTGTTTCTTTGATAACGGGTGAAGAAAAAATTATGCCGGCCGGGGCATCCTATTTTGTGTGTACCGTCGAAGCATTGCCGCGTGAAACCAAGGCCTCTTTTGTTGCTATTGACGAAGTGCAACTCGCTGGAGATTTGGCGCGTGGCCATATTTTTACCGATCGCATTTTGCATTTGCGTGGCACACAGGAAACAATGCTTCTGGGGGCTTCAACTATGCAGGGCATTTTGCAAAAGCTGTTGCCCGGGCTCACGATCGTAAGCCGTCCACGATTTTCACAATTACTTTATGCCGGTTCAAAAAAGATAACGCGTTTGCCAAGTCGCACAGCAATTGTCGCGTTTTCTGCCGAGGATGTTTATGCCATTGCTGAACTCATCAAACGCCAGCGCGGCGGCGCGGCGGTGGTAATGGGAGCTCTGTCGCCGCGAACACGAAATGCGCAGGTTGCGCTTTATCAGTCGGGTGATGTCGAGTTTTTGGTGGCAACGGATGCCATTGGTATGGGGCTCAATCTTGATGTTGACCATGTGGCATTTGCGCAAACCAGAAAATTTGATGGCTTCCAGTTTCGTGATTTGACGCCGGCAGAAATGGCACAAATTGCCGGACGTGCTGGCCGACATATGCGTGACGGCACATTTGGCGTTACTGGTCGCGTTGGCGATTTGGAAAAAGACTTTGTCGAACGAATCGAAACACACAACTTTGACCCAGTTAAGGTTTTGCAATGGCGAAATGCCGATTTGGACTTTACTACACTCGATAATTTACGCAGATCACTTGAGGCTGCTTCGCCGTTGCAGGGGCTTGTACGTGCTTTGCCGGCTGTTGACGCCCAGGCACTTGATTATCTTTCTCATGATCATGAGATTGCCCGTCTGGCGGAGCGGCCAGACCGCGTTAGCTTGTTGTGGGATGTCTGTGCTCTTCCCGATTATCGTAAAATTGCGCCAGCCCAGCATGCCGATATCATTGCCCATATCTATCGCGATCTTGTTAAACGTGGTAGTGTCAACGAAAACTACTTGGCCGAACAAATATCGCAAGCTAACCGAGTCGACGGTAATATTGATACTTTATCACATCGAATTTCCCAGATAAGAACATGGACATTCGTGTCCCATCGGCCGGGATGGCTTACCAATCCGCAACACTGGCAAGAAAAGACGCGGGAAATTGAAGATAGA
>NZ_CALYQK010000068.1 GCF_945285465.1 uncultured Bartonella sp.
TGTAATCACGCCGGAAAATTCCAAGACTTCTTCTTTGGCCATAAATTACCTGTTTTCTAGACTATTTATTTTGATCAAAATTCGACAGGCGATGCTTTGATTGCCCGTCCAGTTGGCGCGAACCTACCCTATTTGCGGCCATTTGTGAACATCAGAATAACAAGAACGCAACATTTACTTTTCTTTTTGGCCAGGTAACAGCTATTTTTGGCTAAAACGTTCAGATATTCTCTGTTTCAAGTTTTCGCGAATATCGCGATAGGCATCCAGAATCTGTTCGCGCGAGCCGGTTGCAAGAGCCGGATCAGGCGTCGGCCAATATTCGACATCCACCGAAAAACCACGCATTTGTTCCAAGACTGTATGATGGGCTTGTGGTGTCAACGTTACAACCAAATCAAAAAATCCGTCCGATAATTCTTCAAGTCCGCGCGGATTGTGTGACTCCATCGAAAGGCCGTCTTCGGCAATAACTGCTGCGGCAAAGGGGTCGCGACTGCCCTTAACGACACCGGCCGAAGCAACATAAATTGATGGAAACATTTTTCGGGTAAGAGCCTCGGCAATAGGCGAGCGTATCGAATTTTGCCCACAGACATAGAGCACGGAAGAAGGGCGCCTTATTGTTGAAGTGCCGTTTTCGACCATGTTTACCCTTTCCAATACAAAACACAGATAAGAGTAAACAGCCGCCGCGCCGTTTTGAAATCAATGTCGATTTTACCGCGCAAACGTTCCTGTACCGTATTGGATCCTTCATTATGTAGCCCACGACGCCCCATATCAATTGCTTCGATTTTACCGGGCGTTGCCGAACGGATGGCCTCATAATAGCTGTCACAAATCAGATAATAGTCTTTGACAATACGGCGAAATGGCCCGAGCGAAAGAATATGCGTGGTCACCCATTCGTCATTTTCACGGGATATATTGAAAACAAGCCGTTTATCAACCAATGATAGTTTCAACTTGTAAGGACCCGTTCCGGTATCTCCGACAGGCATAAAGCTGTTTTCTTCAATAAGGTCGAAAATTGCTACAGCGCGTTCATGCTCGACCTCGGGGGTCGAACGTCCAATGGTTTCATCAAGCTCAACATCAACAAGTCGTGCCTTCTCCACTTGCCCCTCCGCGTTTCTATTAGCGGCCTTTTAGAGGTTTAATCGCACTGCAACAGAATGTCCATGGGCTTGCAAGCCTTCAGCATTGGCAAGTTCTATTGCCGCCGGGCCTAATTTGCGCAATTGTTCGGCACCAAGCTTCAAAATCGAACTACGTTTCATATAATCGAGAACAGTAAGTCCTGATGAAAAGCGGGCAGAACGGGCGGTTGGCAAAACATGGTTTGAACCACCCACATAATCGCCAATAACTTCCGGCGTATAACGCCCGACAAAAATGGCTCCCGCATTACGAATACCGGGCGAGATTTTATCGGGGTCCTCGACTGCAAGTTCGAGATGTTCAGGGGCGATACTGTTGACAAGAGGAAGTGCACTTTCCAGATCGTTAACCAGAATTATCGCACCAAAATCCTGCCAGCTTGCCGCAGCGGTTTTGCTTCGTTTGAGGGTTTTTAATTGCGTTTGAACGGCATTTATAACTTCTTTGGCAAACGACTCGTCATCAGTCATCAAAATTGATTGGGCAGCACTGTCATGTTCGGCCTGTGCCAAAAGATCGGCGGCTATCCAGTCGGGGTCATTGAACTTGTCAGCAATGACAAGCACTTCCGATGGCCCGGCAATCATATCAATACCGACCTTGCCAAAGACCTGACGTTTAGCCGCCGCAACAAAAGCGTTGCCGGGGCCGACAATTTTTGTCACCGGCCGAATCGTTTTTGTCCCATAGGCCAGAGCGGCCACCGCCTGCGCACCACCGACACGATATATCTCGCTGACCCCCCCAAGTTTTGCCGCAGCCAATACCAGCGGATTCAAGTGACCGTCAGGAGTGGGAACAACCATAACAATACGCTCGACACCGGCAACTTTTGCCGGAACAGCATTCATCAGAACAGAACTCGGATAACTTGCTGTGCCACCGGGCACATAAAGCCCGACCGATTGAACTGCTGTCCAGCGCCAGCCGAGTTCGACACCTAAAGGGTCAACAAATCGTTCATCGTGTGGCAGTTGTTTTTGGTGGTAAACACTGATGCGGTCATGGGCAAGTTTCAGCGCGTCCAATGTCTTGGGTGCGACCGCGCCCAACGCATCATCAATTTCCGCTTCGCTGATTTTCAAACCTTTTTGTTTAAGATCGACGCGGTCGAATTCAACCGAATAATCAATCAAGGCCTGATCGCCATATTGGCGAACATTCTCAATAATGTCACGCACGATATCATCGACACTTTGCGAGACTTCCCGTTTTGAATCAAGAAATATATGAAATTCTTTTTCAAAATTTGCGGATGATTGGCGAAGAATCTGAACCATTTTTTGTCCTGTTTCAAGAAAACGAATTATGCTTGGGGTTGGCCTTTGCCTGCCAAATGGGGCCAAGGTCGGTCACTTGTGCTTCAATACACTCCACTTCAAGCCGGATAGCTGCTTCACCGGAAAAAATGAGCGTTATCATTCCCGCCGGTGGCAGTGTCGGCTGAAACTGTACCGTTAACAGCGACAGGATATTGTCTTTTTTATTACGGTCAAAACCACGGGTTCTCACCTTTGCCACGCGGTCGAAACGCAGTACCGTACGGTGTCGCTCACCTGCTTTCTGGCGTGAAAAAAGCCCCTTCTTCACTTGCTTCTCCCAAGCAAACCGGTTAAGTGCCGCTATGAAACGTTTCTCGCCACATCGCCAATCAAGATCGGCAACCTTGACCACTGCATCTTGCAAATGCGCTGACAATATTTCCAGATCTTCATCATCCATGGCCATCAATTTCAAAAGCGGCATCATACTACCCCGTTATTTCGCTTACCCTAGAAAAGAAATATATTGTCATGATCCACTGATGCGTTCAATCTGTGCACCACAATTTGAAAGTTTTTCTTCCAGACGTTCAAACCCCCGGTCAAGGTGATAAACACGATTGACCGTTGTTTCACCTTGCGCCACAAGCCCTGCTATAACAAGTGAAACAGAAGCGCGCAAATCGGTAGCCATAACCTGGGCGCCCAAAAGCTTGTCAACGCCTTCAACCGTTGCCGTTTGTCCGGCCAGAGTAATGTGTGCTCCAAGTCGCGCCAATTCTTGTACATGCATAAAACGGTTTTCAAAAATTGTTTCGGTAATGTGCGACACACCGTTTGCCCGCGTCATCAGTGCCATAAATTGTGCTTGCAAATCTGTCGGAAAGCCGGGAAAGGGCTGCGTTCTGATATCAATGGGTACAATATCGAGACCATTCCGTGCAATGTGGATACCTTCATCACTTTCTCTGATTTCAAGACCGGTTTTGGCAAGTACATCCAACACCGAACGCAGATAATCGGAGCGGGCATCTTTCAACATGACATCACCGCCTGTCATTGCAACCGCCATTGCATAGGTACCAGCCTCGATACGATCGGAAATAACTTTAATTCGCGCCCCCGAAAGTCCGCCCACCCCGTCAATATAAATTGTCGGCGTTCCGGCACCTTTGATTTTTGCCCCCATAGCATTAAGACATTCGGCAAGATTGACAACTTCCGGCTCGCAAGCAGCATTATGAAGAATGGTCTGTCCTTTAGCAACTGATGCAGCCATCAGCATAACATGTGTGCCGCCGACCGTTACTTTCGGAAAAGTATATTCTGTTCCTGTTAAACCTTTCGGCGCTTTGGCATGGACATAGCCATTTTCAATATTGATTTCGGTGCCAAGAGCTTCAAGCCCCTGAAGAATAAAATCCACCGGACGGGTTCCTATGGCACAACCGCCAGGTAGCGAAACACAAGCCTCTCCCATGCGTGCAACCAGCGGCCCGATCACCCAGAAGCTGGCGCGCATTTTTGACACCAGTTCATAAGGGGCGCGCGTTGTCACAATTTGACGGGCGGTAAAATGAACAGTGCGACAATAAGCGCCATCTTGATGCTGTCGGCGACCATTAACCGAATAATCGACACCGTGATTACCAAGAATTCTAATCAGTTGTTCGACATCGGCAAGATGGGGAACATTATCCAAAGTCAATGTATCATCAGTCAACAACGAGGCAATCATCAACGGCAATGCTGCATTTTTTGCACCTGAAATAGGTATAACCCCATTCAAGCGGTTTCCGCCAATAATTTTTATACGATCCATACCGCTTAAGCCTTTCTTTGTTATTGTACCAATTGTTGGCGATACGTCATTTAATTATCCGGTCTGTTGACAAGTCTTAAGACCAATAGAAATAAGACGGAAATAGACAGAACGAAAATTTTACTCAGGTGAAGAATTCTCTGTTTGCCCCGCGTTTTCCTGACTTTCGATTTCGTGTTTGCCACCCCGTTCTCGCGCTTGTTGCTTGCGCCTGACAAGATTTGCGCGCAATTGCTGGGCAAGCCGTCTTTGACGACGTTCCTGGGCGTTTGTATCTGCCATCCTTCAAACCTGTTGAATTTGCTAAAACATTTTTTTCATAGCACTATGTAAAAAAAAACACCAGTGATATGATGCTGTCCGTTTTTTCTTGACAGAAAAGCGAATGACCGCTTGCCTATTTCGTTACAATGTGGCAGAAAGCCGCCCGAAAACCTTTTTTAAAAAGCTGCGGTAGCTCAGTGGTAGAGCACTCCCTTGGTAAGGGAGAGGTCGAGAGTTCAATCCTCTCTCGCAGCACCATAAATATCCGAACATATTTGTCCGAACATACGAACATATTTGTGTTGAATGTTTCGTATTTCTGGCGACCCGGCCGTTATAATTATCCTTCTGCTATAGTGATGCTATCGGCACGCTTATAGATTGCAATCTCTAGATTGCAATTTCCAATTTTTTATAATTTCCTATAAAATGGGCAATCAGCAAATAAATTGGTAATAGTGCCATTTTCCTGCCGTTAAATTACCTTAGATCTGTTAAAATCTTTCGTTGAGGTTGAATTTTACCAATACAAGTTCAGTGCGGTTTGTAATGTTTCGATTTGCTTGTCTGTGTTCTTTAATGGTGATGATTGTAGCACTAAGTGTCACCCGGCTTTTTGCCGATGTGACACAAAGCCGTCCTCCTGTTATCGAGTTGGCACAGCTTTATGATCCGGACGATTTACAACACAGGCATCAGCAATTGCGTGTTTATCAGGATCAATACGGACGCCGACTTTATGTAAACGGGCGTGGTCAGGTTGTTCGCATTGACGAGCCGCCGCGCTATCGTGGCGGGGTCACACCGCCCCCTTTAGGGATGACCAATCAGGGGCCGATGGAAAGCGGATCGCCTTATGACGCGGATGTGCCCGAAGCACCGGATGCCCCGCCATACCGTGGTGATGGCAAAAAAACTGCGCCAAACCGGCGAAAAACCAATCCGGATCAAATCAATTTAAACCAGAAAGCCGCCAATATGTCATCGAACAGCCGGCCGGCTGACAATGTCGCAAAGAATCGTGAAACCGTTGCCGCCGTGCAAATTCTTATGGATCGCTTGGGGTCATCTCCCGGGGCTATAGATGGCTTGGCTGGCAGCAATTTTGATAAGGCTGCCGCAGCAGCAAGTGAAATTAGTGGACGTTTTATCGACGCTAACGATCAAAACCGTCTTGAAGCAGCGTTGCAAGCAACCGGCGGGCCTGCTTTTCGACAATATACAATTAGCCAAAGTGATATCAACCAGCACTATGTTGCATCTATCCCTGCCGATTACGCCATGAAGGCACAAATGCCAGCTATGGCCTATACTTCGGTCAGGGAAATGTTGGCCGAACGGTTTCATATAGACGAAAATTTTTTGCAGAAATTAAACCCGCAGGCAAATTTTTCTCGTGCTGGCGAAAATATCAAGGTACCAAATCTCGTTTTGCCCAAGCGCGAAAGTGTTCAGCGTATCATTGCCGATAAAGGGCAAAAACAGGTGCGCGGCTATAATAGTGAAGGCCGTCTTGTCGTTGCCTATCCTGCAACCATTGGCTCGTCCGACAACCCGTCTCCTTCCGGCACGGTGCAGGTTGAACGTATCGCATTCAATCCAAATTATACGTATAATCCCAAGCTCAATTTCAAACAGGGAAGCAACGACCAGATTTTGACAATCCCACCCGGCCCCAATGGCCCTGTCGGCACTGTTTGGATTGCCCTGTCAAAACCGACTTATGGTATTCATGGAACGCCCGAACCATCGCGAATCGGCAAAACCTCGAGCCATGGCTGCATTCGACTGACAAATTGGGATGCCGAGGAATTGGCAAAACTTGTCAAAGCCGGTGTGGTCGTGCATTTTACCGATTGACGCCATTAAAGTGGTTAAGCCGACAATTTGATGTGTTTAAGCTGCCGACTTTTGCCGCAACAGCACGGTTTTATAAAGCAATAATTATTTACGCTTCAGTGGCCAGAAATTCAGAAATCGCTTTTTGGCAAGGGTGTTTATTTGCGATTTCAGCTTGATAATGACGTCATCATATTTTTTTTGCGCTTTATCATCGTTTTCAGCAAGCGCCAAATCGCGAAGTTCCTGCGCCAGATCGACGCCTTTTTCGAGGAGCAGCCGTGCTTGTTCGGGGTCAACTTTTTCAGCCCAGTCTTTGAGCATAAAAACATAACTATTCTTGATTTTGCATGAAACCACATATCTATTTCTGATGACAGGTGTTTCCAATAGCATCTCGTAGATGGTTTGCGACTTTTGAAACGCATCAAGAATTCCGCCAAACGACCCCATTCGCCATAAAATCAAGGCATGATGGGCATAGGCATCCAATTGTTCGTCTTTATTGTCTAGCCCGTTATCGGCGGCAAACGTAAAGGCTGTTTCAATGGCTCCCGCTGCCGCTTTGAGCAAATCAACGGGCGTATCGGAATCTTTACGACGCGCTATAGCATATAGAACATGAGCCAAATTGGTATAAAGACGAAATAATTCCAGCTTGTCGGTCTTAGGATCAAGCTTGGTAATTGTCATTCTGAAATCGAGTTCGGCCTGTTTGAGCCAAATAGCGCCTTGATGACTTCTTTCCTCTTTGCCGAGATGGGCATAGGCCAGTGCCCGCCATTGCATTATCTTATTGATAAGCTTCTGATTTTGTCGCTTATCTATGGTTTCCAGACCTTCATTATAAAACTTGACGGCCTCACGCAATAATTCACCGCTCTTTTCCGGCTCTTCCAAATTGGCAGCAGCCTGAAGTGCAACCCCCAATTCGATAAAATAGGAAAGCCATTCAAACGGACGGACATGTTTGATTTCTCTTCCTATGGCTTTACGCAATGCGGCAATGGCCTGATACCTTTTTTGCAATTCTTCAGTGCGGCTGGAAGCAAGATTAGCCAGTTGCGTCAGATCCTTGCCCAAATTGCCATAGGCAAGCGCAATTGCAACTGTCTCACTTTGCCCTTGAAGAAGTTCAATATTGCTTTGATAAAGAACAACCGATTTTTCCAGTAACAGTGCTGCCGCTTTGCCTTTTTTTTGTTGTGCCAAAAGAGAAAGTGCCAAAGCTGTCTCGCTTTGAAGACGAATAAGTGTGTGGTTGCCATCCTCCTCGCCCAATGCGTCACGTGCTTTCTCGAATGCTATTAACGCTCTTTCCATCAGACCGGCCGAATTGGCAGTATCCAGTGTTGCAAGCTGCATAAGTGTGCGTGCCATTTCAAAATGAATGTAGGTGAGGTCTTGCGGGTGATCGTTATCATTAAAAAAGACGAGTGCTGTTTCAAAACGCTCAACGGCTAATTCCAGCGTTGTTCGTGCCTGGTCAAGCGGCTCGACGCGCGCAAGTTCGGCAGCTGTCAGAGCACTGGCAGACACAGCAAGCGACCAATAATGAAAATTTTCTTTCTTGCGCAAAATAGCAATGGCGGCATCGAATGCCTGCATGGCACGCAGCAGTCTTTCTTCACGTTCCCTCAGCAAATCCGTATCGGCCAATGCACGATAAACGTGACCTTTTTCTGTCAATATCAATGCGCGGTCAAAATCACCTTCTTTGGCAGGCAAGGCTTTATAAACCTTGTCAAGCAGAACAAGCCCGCGTTTTAACCGCAAAACTGCAATTTCGCCTTCCTCACGCAGAGCATAATTGCGCAAGCAGCGCACATAGGAAATAACAATCCCACCCCAGCGTTGAAAATTATTTTTGCGCCTAAATACCTGAAGAGCTTTTTCAAAACCCGAAGCTGCCTCGCTATAATAGGTGAGCGCGTCGTCTTTGTGTTCTTCCGCGTCAGCAAGTGCTAGAAGTGCTTCCGATAACTGGACATGCGCTTCTGCCCACAAGGCATCATTTTCCGCCCGCCTTTTAAGCGACAATGCAAAATCTGCGTCCTCAACCTTCTGACGAAGTGTTTTTTTGCTGTCACTATCCAAGGCCAAGTAATGATTCCTTTTTAAAACCTGCATTATGTAGCATAAGCATTTCTGAAAAAGAAAAAAACTTGTAAAAAATGGATAACAAATGAGCAAATTTCCTAATATCGTCATTTTGACAGGTGCTGGCATTTCAGCTGAATCCGGACTGGAAACTTTTCGTGGCAGTGACGGCACATGGAATAAATATAGGGTTGAAGATGTTGCCACACCTGAAGCTTTTGCCAGAGCACCGCAGATCGTCAACGAATTTTACAATAAACGGCGGCGCGAAGCGTTAAATGCGCACCCCAATAAGGCCCATTATGCTTTGGCAGAACTTGAAAGCCACATGCCGGGTTCGTTTACACTTGTCACCCAAAATGTTGACGATCTTCATGAAAGAGCCGGATCAAAAAATGTCTTGCACATGCATGGAACACTGAACCATGTCCTATGCCTAGGCTGCCACCAGAAAAGTTCTTGGAAAGAAGATGTCACAGCCGACAGTCATTGCCCCCATTGTCAGGAAAGGGCAAAATTGCGTCCGGACATCGTCTGGTTTGGCGAGATGCCCTATTACATGCAAGAAATCGAATCTGCACTTTTCAAAGCCGATATTTTTGTAGCAATTGGCACTTCCGGCACTGTCTATCCGGCTGCCGGTTTTGTTTCACTGGCGCGGCAAAGCGGGGCCGAGTGTTTTGAGATCAACCTTGTGGCCAATTCCAATTCTTTGTTTGACGAAGTGCTTTCTGGCCCGGCAACTCAAACCGTACCAGCGTTCGTCAATCGCCTGCTCGATAAATGAGACGATATGTAATTGTTGAAGCGGTTCGTCTTCCAATCAATAGACATGAAGCCTAAACGGAAAATTTGCTGCAATTTTTAATGGGCGTTTTTGGTTGCAAATCCGGCACCCTCGCCATTGATTAGGCGCGCCCTAATTAAGCAGATATGATTATAATGGTATTATTCTTCGGGCAAAATCAGAAGTTCTGTCACTTTTTCGGCCGGACGACACACAGCAACCCCTTTTGGACAAACAACAATAGGCCGGTTAATAAGTTCTGGATGATCGTGCATTTTCTTTGCAATCATATTATCGGATAAGGTGTCGTCATCAAGACCCTCAGTTTTATAGCTTGGTTCTTTTGTCCTAATAAAATCACGAATAGAAACGCCAGCCCGGTCGGCCAGCCATAACAGCATTTCCGGTGTTGGCGGAGTTTTTAAATATTCGATAATATGCGGCTCAAAACCCATAGCACGCACAAGACCGACAACATTGCGAGATGTGGCACAACGCGGATTATGATAAATGATGATATCGGATTCTCGCATAGAAAGCCCCTGTTAGCAATTGATTTTCCAACGATACTCGCAACACCGTTTAACCGGAAATGGTGCGGGTGGTCGGAATCGAACCGACACTCCTTTTGGGAACCAGATTTTG
>NZ_CALYQK010000069.1 GCF_945285465.1 uncultured Bartonella sp.
AAGACTGACCTTGAGGCTCTATCCGACCAGGACATCGAGGATATCATGATCACCTTAAACACAACGCCCCCGAAAATGCCTCGACTTCAAAACGCCATTTCTCTCCTTTATGGAAAACCTTGGAACCGATATCAAATTATGCTTTAAATAAACTGTGTTGCACTTCACGTGTGAATCTACCCACAGCGTTTTAACAGAGAATAAAACATCCAGATATTTTTATAAAAAAGATAACAAATTGCTATAGACAGCAGAAAATATATTATTCAGCTTTAATATATAAATTGAAAAATGGTTATCGCAATTTATCGATAAAAAAACGTAATTTTGATAAATAAATATAATAAAATAATAAATATCTACATTTCTTAATGATCAAAAAATAGCCAAACTTATGTTTGTTTGCCAAAAGTTTTTCAAATAGGACAGGTTTGCATAAGCTAGCAGGGGTAACACTGTTTGGATATATAAATGTAATAAGATATTGTTGACAGTCAGTTGTTGGCAGTATGATAATAGCTTGACAATCTGGTTTTCCTAGAAGCCCAAAGAGGATTTCGCATGATACCGCCAGTCATTCCCGTGCAGCTTTATGTTTCATTAGCAGCTGCCACCCAGCTTACCAATCGGCGTGCAAAAGACGTTGATGGCGAGCCAAGTTCTGATAATTTGGCTCAGACTTTCAATGCTGTTTTGCCGAGTTCTTCTTCTCAGGCAGAAAATGGCGCCCGTCAGGTCGGGGCGCGTTTCAAACCATTTGAAACACCTAAAAGTCCAGAAGAAATCGAAGATGAAGAAGAAAAGCTTCTCCATGTTCTGGCCGGTAAATTCGGGATAAAAGAACAAAAAGGTGTACCGCTTAAAGAAGCCGCCGCTTTTTTAAGAGAAATTTTATATTCATCGCAAAATTCTTACGACCTTGGTGAAGTGGAAAAAGAACTCGGGCTTGATCTTATTGGAATAACGCTTAAAGAATTCCTTGATGCGATGATTGATAGTCAAAGCGCGGCTGCCGAAAAAACAAGTGCAGCTTTGAAAAATTTTCTCGATCATCATGAAAGACTTCTGCATAAAAATGCATCCGCAAAAGTTGCTTCGCGCGAAGACAAGTCCGATCATGATAATCACTTCGACAATGATTTGGGGCTTTATTCACCGTTTTACAAATAAAGCCTGCCAAACACATTGGTGCGATAATTACTGTCGTGCCCGACAAAACGCTAACGTTACCTGTTGGCAATGCAATCATTTTGAGTCATTTGGGTGACAGGAAAATACGCAATGTTTTTTTGGGGTTCGCCATTGTTGTACCGATCTTTCGACAGGCAATTTTGTTCTTGAAAATGTCGCAGCCAGCAAAAGCAGGAGAGGTTGCATCGTTGGACATTTTCTAAAAAACGCTTCTATATCAAGCCTTGCGAAAGCGGATTCGCGCCGAACGTTCGATTGCCGCAACTGTAAGGTCTTCAAGCTCGAAGCGATCGCGCAATAATTGCAAAAACATCAATTCCTCTTGGCGGATATCAAGATCACTCGCGGCAATCTCGACAGCCAGCGCATAGGCGGTTTCGCGCAGCTTCGCCGGCAAGGCAGCTTCCGTCACATCAAGGATCCGCTCGATGCCGTCGGGATTTTCGAGATAAACACAACATTCAGCAGCAAGCGCATCAAGACGTTCGATGTCAAATCCCCGGAAAACCGGAAAGTGTGAAACAATTTCGCTAAGGGCTTTAAATTCGTTGTCACTTATCGCTTCATCTGCCGCCGATGTTGTGACCATTATGTATATTAATGCTTCCTGCACAGTCAGTTTTTCCATTTTTTCCTCGCAACAGGGTTAAACTTTAAGTTTTTTGCTTACAATTATTGACGAAATGCTGTTTGCGCCATAGAGCAATTCTTAAACGATTCAAGTGCAGGAAAAAACCCATGGCAACAGACAATTTTGCGGCGCAAAAACTTACCCGGGAAGTCATCGAAGCGGCAGCCGAATCGAGGGCATGGCCGTTCGAGGAGGCTCGTAAAATTGTTAAACGTTATGAAAAACGGGGCTATCCGGATACTGTCTTGTTTGAAACAGGCTATGGCCCGTCTGGCTTGCCGCATATCGGAACATTTGGCGAAGTAGCCCGCACGACCATGGTGCGCCATGCTTTTCATGTACTGACCGAAAACAAGGTTAAAACCAGATTGTTGTGTTTTTCCGACGACATGGATGGTTTGCGCAAAGTGCCGGAAAATGTCCCCAACCGGGCGTTGATGGAAAGTTGTCTGGGTAAACCTTTAACTCAGGTGCCGGACCCGTTTTCAAATGAATATCCGTCATTCGGTGCTGCCAACAATGCGCGACTGAGAACGTTTCTCGACCGTTTTGGTTTTGATTATGAATTTGCCAGTGCCACCGAATATTATACTTCTGGCCGGTTTGACAAGACGCTTCTTAAAATGCTGGAAGTCTACGACAAGATCATGGCAATCATCGTCCCGACATTAGGGGAAGAGCGGCGGGCAACCTATTCGCCTTTTTTACCTATTTCACCTATTTCCGGCAAAGTATTGCAGGTTGCCATGATTGCACATGATGCAAAAAAGGGCACTGTTACCTATGTTGAACCCGATACCGGTGAAACAATCGAAACCGAAGTAACGGGCGGCAAGGTCAAGTGCCAGTGGAAAGCCGATTGGGCAATGCGTTGGACAGCATTGGGCATTGATTATGAAATGGCGGGGAAAGACCTGATTGATTCTGTGGTTCTGTCATCGAAAATATGTCGTACGCTTGGTGGTACGCCACCGGAAGGTTTCAATTATGAACTTTTTCTTGATGATAAAGGGCAAAAAATTTCAAAATCGAAGGGTAATGGCCTGACAATTGATGAATGGCTGACTTATGCTCCGACGACAAGCCTTGGCCTTTATATGTACCAAAAGCCAAAAACCGCCAAACGGCTTTATTTTGATGTTATACCGAAGGCTGTCGATGAATATTACACCTTCCTTTCGGCTTATCCTAAACAAAGCTGGAAGGACCGGTTGAATAATCCGGTCTGGCACATGCATAACGGCAATCCGCCAACAGTTGATTTACCGGTACCGTTTGCCATGTTGCTTAATCTGGTAAGTGCATCCAATGCCGAGAATGCCGATGTTCTATGGGGCTTTATTTCACGCTATGCCAAAGGAGCCACTCCAAAAAATCAGCCAGAACTTGACAGTCTGGTGGAATTTGCCATCCGTTATTTTAACGACTTTGTCAAACCGACCAAAAAATTCCGTGCGCCTGACGAAATTGAGCGTGAAACCTTGCAGAAAATTGATGAAAAACTTGCTGAACTGCCGTCGGATGCCGATGCGCATACTATTCAAAATGCCCTCCTCGACATTGGCCGCGTGACAGAACGCTACCAGGATCATGCCAAAAAAAGTCCGGATGGTGGGCCGGGCGTTTCGGTTTCATTCTTTCAAATGCTTTACGAGGTTCTTATTGGTCAAGAACGGGGGCCGCGTTTTGGTTCATTTATTGCTCTTTATGGCATAGCTGAAACGCGTGCTCTTATTGCTGCAGCCTTAAGCGGTGCACTTGTCCATCAATAAGAGACAGACACTATAGGAAGACTAATCGGCTGTTGAGCGAAGGAATAATGGATAAGTGGGATCAGGTGTTTGGTAATGTTTGGCCGTCATACGCAACGGCTGAATGAACAACGGCTAAAAATTTACAGAAAAAACAAAAATTCCTCACTCTTTTGCGGAAAAAGATGTAAAAGAAGCGAAATTTTGGTAGCCAGTTTTTTCGTTAAGATAAGACGAAAAATGCTTGCCGGAATATAATGACAGGAGATCGGTATGAATGAGGCACAAGAGGTTGCGCGGCGTAGAACATTTGCCATTATTGCGCACCCGGATGCCGGCAAAACGACACTGACAGAAAAACTGCTGCTTTTTGGCGGTGCTATCCAGCTTGCAGGTGAAGTCAAGGCGAAGAAAGATCGTATCCAGACCCGATCGGACTGGATGAAAATCGAACGTGAACGTGGCATTTCTGTTGTAACATCGGTTATGACTTTCGAGTATGCCGATCACATCTTCAATCTTCTTGATACACCCGGACATGAAGATTTTGCTGATGATACCTATCGCACACTAACGGCGGTTGACAGTGCCGTCATGGTGCTTGATGGAGCACGTGGTATCGAGCCGAGAACTTTGAAACTGTTTGAAGTTTGCCGCATGCGCGACATTCCGATTGTGACTTTTGTCAACAAAATGGATCGCGAAGCCCTCGATCCGTTGGAGATATTGGACGAGATTGAAGGCAAGCTGGCACTGGATACCGCACCTGTGACATGGCCAATCGGATCGGGCAAAAATTTTGCCGGTAGTTTTGATCTTCATAACAATCTAGTGCGCCAAAAGGATGAAGAAAAAACACCCCGTGTCGTCAAAGGACCTGAAGAAGCGGCACTTTTACTTCCCGAAAATGACCGCGCTTCTTTTATTGAAGGCGTGGCTCTTGCCCGCGATGCATGTAAACGCTTTGACTTGAAATCATTCCGTGAAGGGCAGATGACACCTGTCTATTTCGGTTCGGCTTTGCGCAATTATGGTGTGCGTGACCTTATTGATGCGCTTGTTGCTTATGGTCCTAGCCCGCGCAATCAGGTGGCTGATACCCGTATTGTTGAAGCTACCGAACCAAAAATGACAGGCTTTGTCTTTAAAATCCAAGCCAATATGGACCCCAACCACCGTGACCGTATTGCTTTTTTACGTGTTTGCTCGGGAATTCTATCACGTGGGATGAAAGCAAAACTGGTGCGTACCGGCAAACCCCTGACCTTGTCGGCACCGCAGTTTTTCTTTGCCCGCTCACGCCAGATTGCTGATGAAGCCTATGCCGGCGATGTTGTTGGCATACCAAATCACGGGACATTGCGCATCGGCGATACGTTGACTGAAGGCGAGGATATTCTCTTTAAAGGCGTTCCCAATTTTGCACCTGAAATATTGCGTCGCGTGCGTCTGGGTGATCCGATGAAGGCGAAAAAGCTCAAGGAAGCACTGCAACAAATGGCCGAAGAGGGTGTTGTGCAATTGTTTATGCCTGATGATGGATCGCCTTCGATTGTTGGTGTTATCGGTGCTTTACAGATTGATGTGTTAGCCGAGCGGCTCAAGGTGGAATATTCTTTGCCAGTCGGTTTTGAACCGGCTCGTTTTACGGTGTGCCGCTGGATTTCGGCCGACAAAAAGGCCGATCTTGACAAATTTATAACCACGCATCGCGATGCGATCGCTTCCGATTTGGATGGTGATCCCGTTTTTCTTGCTGAAAACAACTTTTCTCTGAAATATGAAGCCGACCGCTCGCCAAATATTAAGTTTGCAACTTTCAAAGATTACCAGACACGCAGTGCCTGAATGTTCTAAAGCGGTTTTTAAAGATAATCTTGTGCTGATCGCTTTAAAAAAATTAGCTTCGGTAGGAAAAAATTGACAATGTGGCGACTGACAGTAATTTTAGACGCCACATTTTGATTTTGACAGACCGCACAAAAACGATACTGTTTAAAAAGCGGAACGATAACAATTCAAATTATCATTATTCGCTAGGCCTGCTTTTCGCCGGAAAGCTTCATTTCTTTCATAAAGTCATCAAGCTCGATTTGTAAAAAATCAAGCAGTGTTATCAAACGTGAAAAAGCAATACGGTCGGAACCTTTTTCATATTTCTGAATTTGCTGGGGGCTAATTCCGGCAACAACCGCCAATTGGGTTTGGGTCATGCCATTTTGCTTGCGAAAATATCGTATTAAACTGCCGATTTTTTCATCACTTTGCGTTTCACTTTGTTTTAGTTGTTGGATATTTACGGGGGAAAGGTTGCCCAAAACATTTTCCCGCTTTTCGTTCTTTATTTTCATGAGTTAATCCCGCTATAATTCATCATATTTTCACTTATTATCACTTTAAGTTAATTAAGTATATTATTATCCGAAAGTTAAAGTGTTAACATTTCCCCGCGCCAAAACATTATTCACAGCAGCGAACCGGAATGCAAAATGGCATTGCCGCACTGATGCGAATATAAAAAGTTTTTCAACACTGCCGATCAGTTGATTGGCTCCAGATTCTGTTAAATTTTTGAATTCCGGTTTTGGAGTTTTGTGATTCACTGGTTCTAGCGGAGGTGCGGCCAATGAGTGATCTGTTTTGTTGAACCAAGATAAGATGGCGTAAATACCGCCTTGTTTCGCGCTGTCTTATCGCGTTTACCGTATTGATGACCGGCGCGTTGCCTGCAGAGTTCCGGCTATCAGCAAACATGGTCTGCAATTAAAAGGCATAGTTGTTGGTGCGGCACGTAAGCGGGCTCTGACAACCGCTTTATACGCTAAAGCCGATTGGGAATGTTTGACTGTTTCTTTGCAAAGGCTGATGGGCTAAGGCCGAAGTCGCAACATAACTTGATTGACACCCCATACGGCAAGGTGCTGCGCCTGCCATCGAGCTTTTAAAAAAAACGGGTTTTTCTGTCATAATTATGCAAGGTGGCCTTCGTTTGCCTAATCCAACCGCACAAAAGACGGCTTGAAGTCAAAACGGCATACAGAATGCAATCAGGAAGGAAAGCTGATATGGCTGCTTTTGTGAAACGCATGGATAAGTGACTACAGGCAAGCAGCTATCCTGTTGCCGGTTCAGCCCGATAGACGAGAAATTCATTGCCGTCCGGGAGGCACTACAGACTTGTTGCCGCAGGCACTGTTTGACAGGAAACAGCAAGACCTGCATTCCACCTCGATGGGTCAAATAATCGAAATTCCAGTTAACAGACAAACTTACCGGCACTACCCTCAAAGCGAGAAGCTGTTTGCCAAACTCTAGGACTGGCAGCGCTGAGCCACACGCTATAACCGATGCGCGATACGGTCTTCTCTTCTATATGTATAGCAGCTCCAGTTATCTTCTATCTTATTTAATCCGTTCTGTGTTTTGCGTGCGACAATGATTAGCGAGTTGAAAGGATGCCGATAAGGAAGCGAATTTTTCGCTGTTAAACGAAAAATGGGCATTTCCGGATGACCTTTGTTAACGGTCTATCCGGTCACGCGAAATGAAAACCCATTGCCGCAATATTAGCTAAAAAATTGCCGGTTTGTGATAATAAAAATGATAAAATGCCGATAATTTTCTTTAATCGGCGGTGCCCGAAAATATAAGGCGGTAGGCTTTTATAGCAATGACCTGACGGGGCGCAATTTCCGATATTGCGATATGCGGGGCAAACATGAATTAGATTTAATGATGCGCCCCGTATATCTTTTAGTTGGAGGTAATCTTTCGACCTTATCGTTACGCTTTACATCAACCCGTTAGCTCCGTAATGTAGCGCCCGTTGACTTTGTGACATTTTCGATGATTTTTGCCGCCAGCGCTTCCAGATCGTCATCGGTCAATGTCCGCTCGAACGGTTGGATGGAAACCTCGATTGCCAGTGATTTTTTGTTTTCTCCAAGGCTTGCGCCCTCGAACATGTCAAAAACCTGCACCGACTGGATAAGCTTTTTATCGGCGCCGCTTGCCGCGCGAATGACAGTGGCAGCACTAACCGACTGATCCATAACAAAAGCAAAATCGCGCCTTACCATCTGGAATGGCGACAATTTTAATGGTGGTCGTGTTTTTGTTGCTTTTTGGCGTGGTTCCGGAATGCGGTCGATAAACACCTCAAATCCACAAAGCGGGCCGGTAATATCCAATTCTTCCAACGTGTCGGGGTGAAATTCGCCAAAAGTTCCAAGTATGATTTTCGGCCCCAATTTAATAACGCCGGAGCGACCCGGATGATACCATTGTGGTGCGCCCGTTTCGATTTGTACTTTAGATGCCTCAAGGCCGCATGCATCAAGGACACAAAGTGCATCGGCCTTGGCATCAAATACATTGACGGCCTTCGATGCTCCCGCCCAGAAGCGTCCGGCACCATCAAGCTTATAAGTGCCACGGCGGATACCACCGGCCACACGGCGTTGTGTTTCCGGCGTGTTGCCTTCAAAAGTACCCGAAATTTCAAACAGCCCGAGATCGGGAAAACCACGATCGGCATTGCGTTGGGCGGCAGCGAGCAGTCCGGGAAGTAGCGACGGGCGCATATCCGACATTTCTGCAGCTATAGGGTTGGCAAGTTTCAGTTCCAATTTACCACCGCCAAAGGCTTTGGCCTGTTTTTCGGAAATGAATGACCAGGTAATGGCCTCCATCAAGCCGCGACATGCCAAGGCACGACGCGCATTGCGCTGGCGTATCTGGATGGTAGTTAAAATCCGTCCACTGACCGCCGATGGGCGTTCCAACGGTTGCGGCTTGATATTATTCAAGCCATGGATGCGCATAACCTCTTCAACAATGTCGGCTTTTCCATCGACATCGGGTCGCCATGTCGGCACAGTCACGCTCACAACATCGCCTTTACCTTCAACACCAAAACCGAGATGCCGGAGAATTGCAGTCGCTGCCTCGTGGCCAAGCTGAAGACCGGTCAGCCGTTTGATTTCGGAAAAAGGAAACGAGATAGTTCTTTTCTCGACCGGCAGTTTGCCGATTGTATGGGCTTTCGAGGGGGTGCCACCACAAAGGCTCATAGCCATTTCGGTTGCAAAGCCGAGACCCGGTTCCATAAAATCGGGATCAACACCACGTTCAAAGCGGTAGCGTGCGTCCGATACCAGCCCTAAAGCGCGTCCGGTCATGGCAACATTGCGCGGATCCCATAAAGCCGATTCGATAATGACATTTTTGGTATTTTCGTCACATCCTGTTGCCTCTCCACCCATTATGCCGCCAATGGACTCTACACCATTATCATCGGCAATAACGCAATTGTCATAACCCAAGGCATATTCCTTGCCATTCAAGGCAAGAAGCTTGTCGCCTTCGCGCCCGCGCCGGACAACGAGTTTTTTCCCTTTGACCTTGTCGGCATCAAAAACATGCAGCGGGCGTCCCAGATCAATCGTTATATAATTGGTCATATCGACCAGAGCATTTATCGGGCGAAGTCCGATAGCATTAAGGCGCATCTGCATCCATTTTGGTGATTGGCCGTTATCGACATTTCTAATCTCGCGCCAAGAAAAGCCCAAACAAAGCGGGGATGTATCGCCAAAATCAAGTGACACTTCGACAGATGGCTCGCCTTCACCGGAAATTTCCGGCACTTTAAGCGGCTTCAATTTTCCAATGCCGCTTGCCGCCAGGTCGCGGGCTATGCCGTAAACACCGGTGCAATCGGGGCGGTTTGGCGTAAGGCCAACATCAATAACAGGATCGTTCAAGCCATAATAAGCAGCAAAAGCGGTACCCACCGGTGCATCTTCGGAAAGCTCGATAATGCCGTTATGTTCATTTGAAAGTTCGAGTTCGCGCTCGGAGCACATCATGCCGAAACTTTCGACACCGCGGATTTTGCCGACCGATAATGTTATATCAAGACCGGGAATATAGGCACCGGGAGGGGCAAAAACACCAATAAGGCCGGCGCGTGCATTAGGTGCACCACAAACAACCTGAAGCGGTTTATCGGCACCGGTATCGACAGTCAAAATCTGGAGATGATCGGAATCGGGATGTTTCCTGGCTGTTAGAACCTTGGCAATAACAAAGGCTGCAAAATTTTTGCGATCATCGACACTGTCTACTTCAAGACCAATATTGGTCAGCCGCTCACAAATTTCACCAAGCGATGCGTCTGTCTCCAGATGATCTTTCAACCAGGACAAAGTAAATTTCATTG
>NZ_CALYQK010000070.1 GCF_945285465.1 uncultured Bartonella sp.
TTTCAAAACCGTCTTCACCGGTATAGCCGGAACGGGTCATAAACCAGTTTTTCTTTGGTTCAAAACCATGCATGAAATGCAGTTCGTTACCCGGCAAACCGGCGTCTTTAATAACCTCATGGGCTTGCGGCCCCTGCAACGCCAAAAAGACCCGTTCGAGCGGCGCGATTGTGCAATCAAATCCGGTTGCGCGTTTTTCAAGTTCGGCAATATCGGCTGTCGCATTACCGGCATTGGCGACCACCATAAAGCGGCTGTCGCCAAGGCGGGTGACAATAAGGTCATCGAGAATACCGGCATTGTCGTTCAAAAGGTAACTATAGCGTGACTGGCCAATTTGCAGGGCTTTTGCGTCAAGCGGCAGGGCTTTTGATAAAAATGCCGCCGCACCACCACCTTCAACCAGAATAAGCTTCATGTGGGAAATATCGAATAAGCCTGCATGGGAGCGCGTGTGCAAATGCTCTTTCATGACACCAAGCCGATAAGTGAGTGGCATATTCCAGCCAGCAAAATTGCCGAATTTGGCACCAGCTTTTTCATGCATGGGAAAAAGCGGCAGAGTTTTTAAATCTTCAGAAAGGTCGCCCATAAATGACTCCGAGGTTGCGCCAATAGATACACAATGTATCTATTTCACTCCCCTCTGTCTTGAGCCTGAGAGACTTGTGGAAAGCTTTTTTCCACTTACACCTTCGGCGCGGGTCAAACCCGACTTTCCAGAGCTGTCTTGCTCTTTTTACGGTTCCTTGTGCCTGAGAGATTACGGGCTGTTTCCCCTTCGGCGGCTAGAATACGGTCGGTTGTATTTTCACACTCTCCCGCAAAAAGATAGAAAGGACACCGATTGCCCCTCCCTGACATTTTATCGGTTCTAAACGATCTTTACTGTGATGTCATCCGTAAAATTCAATTCACCAACAATGAAATGATGTTGAAATATTATGATTGCTACTCGTGACTGTTTCTAGTGGTTTAATTTTTGACCAAGGTAAAAACCGATAGCCGTTGCCGCAATACATAAAACTACTGAAAGTGCGATATTGGCAAACGCAAAAGCCAAAGCACCTTTTTTCAAAAGCTCGAAACTTTGCAGGCTGAATGATGAAAAAGTGGTAAAACCACCACAAACGCCAACCATGACAAAAAGCCGGATATTTTCACTTACCGGCAATTTTGTGTGACTGAATGTCAACACGCCGAAAAAGGCGATGACAAACGAGCCGGCAATATTGATTGTGATTGTGCTCCACGGCAGTTCTTTACTTAACGGTGCCATAAAAAGCGACAGCCAATAACGGGCAACACTGCCCAAGGCACCGCCAAAAGCTACCCAAAGTGTTGCAGTCATCGCGCAATCTCCTTATGAATACAATCTGCTTATGAATCATGGACTGTCTATAACAATAACAATTGAAAATGTATCGAAGGGTAAAAAATGCCAGCGGGAAAGCAACAATTATTGGCGTTTTTGGCACATCTCGCCATTTCAGTCAAAACCACTGCCCATCGGGCCGTCTTCACCGTTCAGGAAGGCGAAGACATCAAAAAAAACATAGCTGGTGCCCATACCAAAAACCTGTTTTTGAAAGACAAGAAAGGGAACTATTTTCTTGTTACTCTGGGTGCCCACGCGGTACTTGATTTAAAGCACCTTCATGACAAAATCGGCGCTTCCGGTCGTCTTTCTTTTGGCAGCCCAGAAAAACTTTCTCAATATCTCGGGCTTTATCCGGGAGCAGTCAGTGCGTTCGGCCTCATCAACGACAAAGACAATCATGTAACATTTATTATTGATAAGGCCTTATATGACAATGCCATTATCAATTGCCACCCGATGACCAACGAGGCAACCACATCAATTTTACGCGAAGATCTGGTAAAATTTGCCCGCGCAACCGGACATGAGCCGCTTATCATTCAGGTTTCGGAAGATGAGGCTTGAAATTAATGGCAAATGGCACGATTTTGACGATAATATAAGAACAATCATGTCGTGAAAATAGGACATCAATATGAGTGACAATCCCTTTGCTCCCGCAGGCGGGACAATGAATGCAAAAGCAAATTTTGCCAATACAACAGAAGCTTCGGGCAATTCTATTATTAAAGATACGACAACAGCCGATTTTTCAAAAGATGTGCTTGTTGAGTCGAAAAAGCAGCCGGTTCTGGTTGATTTTTGGGCAACATGGTGTGGCCCGTGCAAACAATTGGGGCCGATTCTCGAAAAAGTGGTCAAGGCTGCCAAAGGTGCTGTCAAACTTGTCAAAATGGACATTGACAAGCATCCGGCAATTCCCGGCCAATTGGGGATACGTTCGGTACCTGCCGTCATTGCCTTTATCGATGGCCGACCTGTTGACGGTTTTATGGGGGCGCAGCCTGAAAGTGAAGTGAAGAAATTTGTTGCCAAACTCACCGGTGGTGAAAAAGAAGCGCAAATTGAAGAAGCTTTGCAAACAGCCAGCCATTTGCGTGAAAGTGACGACCTGACCGGCGCGGCGACCTTTTATGCCGAGATATTGCAACAGGCACCCGACAACATTGCTGCCATTGCCGCTTTCGCCGATTTGATGCTTGAAAATGGTGAAATCAACCAGGCCAAGGGTATTTTGGCAACCGCACCGGACGCAAAAAAAGACGATCCGGCATTGCGTGCGGTGGAAGCAAAAATTGCCTTGAAAGAAGAGACAGCCAAATTGGGCGATCCCGCAGCACTTGAAAAACGCATTGCCGACAATGCCAAAGATTATCAGGCAGCCTATGATCTTGCCCTTATTTATAATGCAGAAAACAAACGCGATGCGGCAGCCGATTTATTGCTTAATATTATGAAAGCCGACCGCGCCTGGAAAGACGATGGCGCAAGAAAACAATTGCTGCAGTTTTTTGAAGCCTGGGGGGCAATGGATCCTGCAACATTGACCGCACGGCGCAAGCTGTCGTCGCTGTTATTTTCGTAAAGTTGAAAGTCACGTTTCATCATTGCTGACATCACATATATGGAATAGAATAGATGTCCTGTTCAGACTATAAACTTTGTTTTATCATAGGCGATAAAAGATGACAAAAGCTGGAAATGCCCATTATATCCACGCCAGTGATTTACCCAATGAAATCGGTTTATTTCCGCTTGACGGGGTTCTTTTACTGCCAAGCGGTTATTTACCACTCAATGTTTTTGAACCGCGCTATCTCGAATTGATCGAGCATGCGATGAAGGGACATCGGCTGATCGGCATTATCCAGCCGGTTTTCGAGTTTCCCGACATTGATGTTCCCGAACTTTACAAAACCGGCTGCATCGGTCGCATTACAAGTTATAACGAAACAGGTGACGGCCGTCTTATGATCGGTTTGCAAGGTATTTGCCGTTTCAAAGTCGATAGTGAAGTTAAAACCAGCGAGCCTTATCGGATTGTCAGAATTAAAATTGATGTCGATGATTTGAATGAAACGGATGATAGCGAAAAAGTAAACCGTCAGGAGTTGCTTGATACGTTTGAACATTTTCTCGAAGTCCATGAGATGGAAGCCGACTGGGATTCAATCATCCAGGCACCGACAGAATCGCTTGTCAACGCATTGTCAATTATTGCGCCATTCGGTACGGCCGAAAAACAGGCTCTTCTTGAGGCACCCGATATTGTTGCCCGCGCCGAAACACTTATTGCACTGACGGAACGTTCGCTTATGGAGCATGAAAGCAACGACAAACCGCTCAACTAAGAAACAAGACGACTGGAAACGGCCAGAACTGATGGTAAAATATGTAACCGACCCGAAGATGCTGGAATTGCTGGTGTGTCCGGTAAGCGGCGGCCTTTTGCATTATGACAAAGAACATAAAGAGCTTGTTTCAAAAAAAGCCGGCCTTGCCTTTCCTATTCGTGACGGAATCCCGGTTATGCTGGTTTCCGAAGCGCGCCCGCTTGAAGAAAATGAAACATAATTTTGCGAAAACCTTGTTTCGCTTTGCCAAGAGCATGCTATAAGAAAAATCAGGATCACATTTGTTCAAAAAAAGAGGGTGGTCTTATTTTTCTTTAGCAATGACGCTTGAAGAGCATTGTCGTTCAAGTGCCAAAAATTCTTTGAGAGGGCGCAATCATTATGTCATCCAGAAAACTCTTTCTTCTCCCCGGCGATGGAATCGGTGTTGAAGCAATGGCCGAAGTAAAAAAAATTATCGCTTATATGGATAAAGAACTTGGGCTTGATTTCGAGTGTGAGGAAGGGCTCGTGGGGGGTGCTGCCTATGATGCACATGGCACGGCAATATCGGAAGAAGATATGCAGCGGGCTTTAGCTGCCGATGCGGTGCTTTTCGGTGCCGTCGGGGGGCCCAAATGGTCTGATGTCGCTTATGAAGTAAGACCCGAGGCAGGGTTATTGCGGCTACGTAAAGACTTGGGGCTTTTTGCCAATTTGCGTCCGGCAATTTGCTATCCTTCGCTTAGCTCGGCATCCTCACTCAAGCCTGAGCTGGTCGAGGGGCTTGATCTTTTGATTGTGCGTGAGCTTACCGGTGGCGTTTACTTTGGCGAACCGAAAGAAATTATTGATCTCGACCACGGGCAAAAGCGCGCCATTGACACGCAGATCTATGATTCTTATGAAATCGACCGCATTGCCCGGGTGGCTTTTGATCTTGCCCGTACCCGCAAGAACAAGGTCACCTCACTTGAAAAACACAATGTCATGAAAACCGGTATTTTATGGAACGAGGTTGTTAGTGCGGTTCATGACAAAGATTATCGTGATGTCACACTTGAACATATGCTTGCGGATTCCGGTGGTATGCAACTTGTGCGCCGACCAAAACAATTCGATGTTATTGTGACGGATAATCTGTTTGGCGATATATTTTCGGATATTGCGGCTATGCTGACCGGCTCGCTCGGCATGTTGCCTTCTGCCTCGCTGGGGCAGGAAGACAAAAAAACCGGCAAACGCCGCGCCCTTTATGAACCGGTTCACGGGTCTGCACCCGATATTGCCGGAAAAAACATTGCCAACCCTATCGCCATGATTGCTTCGCTGGCCATGTGCATGCGCTATTCATTTCTTATGGCGGCTGAAGCCAACCGACTCGAAAAAGCTATTTCCGCTGTGCTTGATGATGGCCTGCGCACTGCCGATATTTATTCCGACGGCATGACAAAAGTTTCAACCAGTCAAATGGGTGATGCTATTTTGGAAAAATTCAAAACGATTGTTGTTTGAGCAATCAACTTGCACCAAGACGTTGATGAAAAAGCGGGCTAAAACGACCGTTTTTTCTTTTTTAAATAAACGTTTGGCCCGTTTTCCTGTCTTTACCACACCAAGAGGGCTGTTGAATTTTCTTCCCCGAAACAGGCACTAGTGAATTTGCCAAGAAAAATGGCTGACCATCATTGTGTTTCTTGACAGGATTGTAAAATACGCTAAAAACAAGACGCCAAGGAGTTTCCAATGAGACGTTCAATAATTTATAGACAAGGTTTGCCACTTCACAATTGTGAAGATGACTTGTCTTGCATGTCCTTGACAATGATTGGCCACATAAAAACGACAAAGAAAATTATTTGACGTCCCTTGGCCAACCTGCTCTCTCCTGGGTTAAGGCCCGGGGGTAAGCCTGACGGCCGCCGGGCTTCTTCACAACAACGGAGAGAGACAGGAGTTTAACTAAATGGGTTTCAAAGTTGCAGTTGTTGGTGCTACCGGTAATGTCGGCCGAGAAATGCTGAACATTCTTGAAGAGCGCGGCTTTCCCGCTGATGAAATTGTCCCTCTTGCCTCACGGCGTTCATTGGGTACAGAAGTTTCCTTCGGCGATAAGACACTGAAGGTCAAAGTTCTCGATAATTATGATTTTTCCGATACCGATATTTGTCTGATGTCGGCAGGTGGAAATGTTTCCAAAGAGTGGGCCCCCAGAATTGGTGCTGCCGGAGCAGTGGTCATTGATAATTCTTCCGCCTGGCGTTACGATATTGATGTGCCGCTCATTGTTCCGGAAGTCAATCCCGATGCCATCGAGGGGTTCACAAAGCGAAATATTATCGCCAACCCCAACTGCTCGACCGCACAACTTCTTGTCGCATTAAAGCCACTGCATGATGCCGCAACAATCAAACGCGTCGTCGTTTCGACCTACCAGTCTGTTTCCGGCGCCGGAAAAGCCGGCATGGATGAACTTTTCGAGCAATCGCGTGCGGTTTTTGTTGCCGATCCCATTACAATCAAAAAATTTACCAAGCGCATTGCATTCAACGTCATTCCCCATATCGACGTTTTCATGGAAGATGGCTACACCAAAGAAGAATGGAAAATGATGGCCGAAACCAAGAAAATGCTTGATCCGAAGATCAAGCTTAGCGCAACAGCGGTTCGTGTTCCCGTTTTTATCGGCCATGGCGAAGCTGTCAATGTCGAATTCGAGAAGCCGATCAGTGCCGATGAAGCGCGTGAAATCCTGCGCAATGCGCCGGGCTGTCAGGTGGTTGATAAACATGAAGATGGCGGCTACATGACACCTTATGAATGCGCTGGCGAAGATGACACGTTTGTCAGCCGTATCCGCGAAGATATCACTGTGGAAAATGGTCTGGCTTTTTGGGTTGTTGCCGATAATTTGCGCAAAGGGGCAGCACTTAATGCGGTGCAGATTGCCGAGTTGTTGATTGCGCGCAATTTACTTAGCCCGCGCGCAGCAAAATTGTGAGTGCGAACGTTTAACAACTGCGCGCCCATTGTCTCTTTCAAAAAGTCAAAATCCCCTCGCGCTAAAACGCGAGGGGATTTTAGTTTTAACGAAATAACCCTTTCAAACTTTGCAGAACACGAACCCCGTTTACCCGTCTAACATAAAAGTCACAGGCAGGCGAGTGTTTTCCCCCTTAATTGTTCATAAAAAATGACTATTTTGTTTTGCTCTGGCCGGGTTTGACAAAAGCACACCTGGATCGTTATAAAAAGTTCAGCGCAATAAGCGTCATTGAAGAAGACAACTTACATTGTGATTAAACCAATTACACTGCGATTCTTGCTCATTTTGCTGGAACGCCTGTCTTATTTTGAATTATTTTCATTACGCTCTTGTATTGATTTTACTTGAATGACTTTTAAAAAACGGCACAATTACCATTTTATTTTTAATATTCTTAAAAAAAATGTAAATTAATATATTAAAAAAGTATTGAATAAATTTCGTATTTATTTTTTATTTATTATTTTCATGTTATAGTTTATTTTTTGCTATAAATAAAAATATTACACATTGCGTTTTAATTTGACGTTTAATATCTTATTTTTTATTACTCACATATAATGAATTTTTGTATGTCTTGCAGATATATATGCCCGAAGTGCGACTATTTGCCTTTTCGTGAAAAAGTTTGATTTTTATCTTTGCAACCCAACTGATTATCTATAAAACTAACATTAAATACAACATGGCGCATATGTTAATCAGACATTGCGATGATATGTGGAGGTAAAAATGTTACGTGCTGTTGCGCAGGCAATTTTAGATTGTGCCGGTTTTTTTACGGCGCTTTTTATCCCTGAGGACGCAACCAATTTTGACTTCATTCGTATGGGCGTTGCACTGGTAATGCTGATCTTTTTTGCACTCATTTGTTGGTTTATCCCGCAGCTTTTCCATAATGGAAAGAAGTTAGGCTGAAGCGGAGAAAATATTTTTATTTATTCGGTTATTTAAAGAAAATTCCGCATATAAAATGCGTGGTTGCTGTTGAAAATATTTCTTGGTTTTTGTACCACGTCCGCTAAAACAGCTAGCTGTGTTGGTTTAAAATGTTGTTTCTGGCAAAAATCGCTGAACTGATGTTGACATCAACGGTTTAACTAAATTTTTTCAGCCTATGTTTTGCGATGAAACATTCTGAAAATAAAATGAAGGGTTTTGCGAAATGTTTCTCGATAAATTAAATAGACGAACCGTTTTAGGGCTTGCTGTTTCTTGTGCTCTTTCGGCAAGTTTTTCGACATTGGCTCATGGTGCCGATAAAACAAGCATCAAGCTCGGCACGATGGAAGGTGAAGAGGCCGATGTCTGGAAAGTTGCCGTGGAAGAAGCCAAAAAACAGGGTTTGAACATTGACCTTGTTTATTTCTCCGACTATGCACTGCCGAACGAGGCCGTCAATTCCGGCGATATCGATGCAAACGCATTCCAACACAAGCCCTATCTTGATGCGCAAATCGAACAACGAGGCTATAAGCTTTCTGTCGTTGGCTATACTGTTCTGTTCCCGATGGGCGTTTATTCGCACAAGATCAAGAATATCAAGGATTTGCGTGATGGCGGCATTGTCGGTGTTCCCAATGACCCGTCGAATGGCGGGCGCGCGTTGCGGGTTTTGAACGATATGGGGCTTATCAAGCTTAAAGACCCGAACAATGTTCTTGCTTCCAAACTCGACATTGTCGAAAATCCGAAAAAACTTGAAATCCGCGAGCTTGATGCCGGTATGCTTGGCCGTGCTATTGATGACTTTGACATTGCAGTTGTCAATACAAACTGGGCTTTGACAACCGGTCTCAAACCCGACAAGGATGCTATTGCCTGGGAAAAGGCTGAAAATAACCCATACAACAATATTATTGTCGTTCGCACAGCCGAAAAAGACGAACCATGGGTAAAGAAACTTGTTGCATCTTATAATTCGGAGCCGGTACGGGCAAAAATCAAAGAAGTATTCGGAGTAACTGCCCAGACATCATGGTAAATTCGCAAGAAGGTTCTGGAGAAAAACCGATTATATCTTTAAAAAATATCAGCCGTCGTTTTTCGCAAACGGCGGCGGTTGACCATTTATCGCTTGATATTGAACGCGGCGAAATTCTGGGCATTATCGGGCGCAGCGGTGCCGGAAAATCTACTCTTATCCGTTGTTTGAACGGTCTTGAACGCATTGACGAAGGGCAGATCTTTTTTGAAGGCCATGATGTTTCGCATCTGGATGAAAGTGGTTGGGCCCCCTATCGCCAGCGTATCGGCATGATTTTTCAGCATTTCAATTTGTTGTCGTCAAAACGTGTGATTGATAATATTGCATTACCGCTCAAGCTTGCCGGGGCGGCAAAAAACAAGCGTCGCCAACGTGCGATGGAATTGATTGAACTTGTCGGTCTTGATGGCAAGGAGCAGCATTTTCCGGCCGAGCTTTCCGGCGGACAAAAACAGCGCGTTGGCATTGCGCGGGCGCTCGCGGCAAATCCGAAAGTGCTTTTGTCGGATGAGGCAACATCGGCACTTGACCCTGAAACAACACAATCCATTCTGGAATTGATTGCCGATATCAATAAACGGCTCAACTTGACGGTTGTTCTCATTACCCATGAAATGGAAGTGGTAAGCTCTATTGCCGACCGTGTTGTCGTTCTCAATAAGGGAAAGATTGTCGAAGAAGGTTTGGTAAGAGATATTTTTGCTTCCCCACAAGATGACACAACCATCGCGATGCTGCGCATTGTTACACCGCAATTGCCGGCAGAATTTGCCAAACGGCTGCAAGCCGAAGGCCATGAAGCAGTCGTTGAACTCAATATTGCTGGTGACGTTGCCCGAGAACCTTTTCTCCATCTTCTTGAAAAAGAAAGCGGGCTTGTTGCGCGCATTCTCCATGGCGGTATTGACACGATACAGGGCGAACCGGTCGGACGTTTCTTTTTAGGATTACCGGCAACCGACAGGAAGAAACTTGATAAGGCGGTTTCCTGGCTTATCAAGCATGGCCGTTATTGCGAGGTTTTAGGTTAT